>NZ_JBHYKH010000005.1:26781-58458 GCF_042741275.1 Streptomyces sp. NPDC058964 | reverse complement strand
TCCTTGATTACTCCTCAGAGAAGCGCGCGAATGAACGGGGAAGTCCCGTTTTCGGACACCCTTTGGCAGCTTTTCGCCGCGCGGGGCAGCCTCGCGGCAGACGCGCCGAACGATCAAGCGATCGGTCTAGCGGAGCGCGACCATCTGATGGTGTCGCGTCCCCCCAGGTCAGAGAGCCTCCTTGTTCTCCCTGGATGCTCGGGCTCAACTGCTGGAGTACTTTCCCGCGCTGGAACGGGCCATCGACGAGCGCGACCGCCGGCGCGAGGTCCACGCGTAGCTTCCCGGGATCGTGGACGGCCGGGCCTTCTCGACGGTGCCATAGGGATAGGACCGGTGGTTGCGCAGCGGCCCCGGATACGGGCCCGCCGGCACGCCCACGCCGAAGCGGAAGGCCTCGTCTTCCGCATGGGGCCGCGATTCGGGTTCGCCGCGCCAGCGGCACACGGGTTCATCAGGAGGCCGTTGTGGGTTCAGCCGCGGAGCGCGGAGGTGAGGATGGCGGGCAGCTGGGTGATGCCGGGCGCGGTGGTGAAGCGGGCGATGCGCTCCAGGGTGGTGCGGCCAGTGCGGTTGTTCACGAAGTACTGCGGCGTCGCGTACCGCGCTGAGGGGGCCTGCGGTGCGCCTACTGCTCGCTCCGCGGGGGTGTGGTGAGTTGACGACCGGTCATGTCCGGGGAGCGGCGGATGCGCTGGGGGTGTCGGAGCGCACAATGACGGCTGGAATCTCCCCCGGGGGGAGGTCCTACCGTCCTGACCGACCGCCCAGGCGATACTTCGAAAGAGGTCTGTCATGACGACGTTTCTGCTGGTCCCGGGGCTTTTCATGGGTGGCTGGGCCTGGGAGGCGGTGGCCGCCGAGCTGACCGCACAAGGGCACCGGGCGCTTCCGGTCACGTTGCCCGGCATGGCCGAACGGGCGGGGGAGGAGCCTGCCGGCGTCGGACTGGGCGAGCACACCGACGCCGTGGCGGCGCTGCTCGACGCGGAGGGCCCGGGGATTGTGCTGGTGGCGCACAGCTACGGCATCTTCCCCGCCCTCGCGGCGGCCGACCGGCGCCCCGGACAGGTCGCCCGGGTGGTGTTCGTGGACACCGGCTTCCCGGAGTCGGGTGAGTCGGTGGTGGCGCAGATGCCGCAGCTCGGCCTGCTGGACCGCGCCCTCGGCGGCGTCATCCCGGTGCCCGAGGAGATCCCGGCGGTGCACGCCGTCCCGTCGGCGGAGCTGGAGCGCTACCACCGCCTGGCCACCCCGCAGCCGGTCCGGACCGTCACCGAGCCGATCGAGCTGACCGGCGCCTGGCTCAAGCTCCCGACCACCGGGGTGTTCTGCCTCGCGAACGGCCTCAGCCTGGAGTTCGCCCGCACGCTGCACCGCACAGGCCTGCCGCGGTTCGCCAAGCTCGCCGAGCCCGGAGTCACCTTCTTCGAACTGGCCACCGGCCACTACCCGATGCTCTCCACCCCGGTGGAGCTGGCCGACGTCCTGGTGCGCGCGGCGGCCGGCGAGGGTCTCGGCCTGTACGAAGGCTGACCGTCCGCCGGCTGGGGGCTGATGAGCGTCATGACGGCACCGGGGTACTTGCCGCGGGAGCATCGGGGTGCGAGCCGAAGCGCCAGCCACGGCCAGCTGAAGCCGCCCCGGCCGGCTGGGCGACCGCCGCTCCTGCGGGCGGCGGTCCCACCCGCTCAACCTGTCAAAGTGCCCTGGTGGAAGTACATCCGCCAGCCCGTCTCCGTCAGACGCCACAAAGAGCTCCGCCATGCCCGACGGCCCTGGTTGTCGGCGAAGTACGTCAGGTGAACGACACCCGGAGCAAGGACGACTCCGGACATCTCGCTGACCTTGACCGGAGACTCCGGGGACACCGAGCCGCCACTGGTCACCGTGAGGATCGACTCCACATCCCACCGCCGTCCAGAAGCCCCGATCTCGGTGAACTCCGGATCCAGAAGCTCCAGGACACGGGCCGGGGAAGCGCGTACCTCGGGATCAAGAAGCCGCATCTCCCCATCGATGGCCGCCTGCACGGCCCGCTCACTCTCCTCCGTCATGCAGGAACCCTACGGACGCGGCCTGCCGAGGCACAGCGAATTGATCACGCACAAGTGCTGCCGCCGAACGTGAACGAGGCCAGGGGCGGTTCGCCCTCCTCACGGGAGCCGGAGAAGCGGAGCCAGAGGCTCCTGCGGCGCAGCAGCGTCAGCGACATGCTCCGCTGCGCGCCGCTGCCGGACTATGACCGGGTGGTGGCGTTCCTTCGTGCGTGCGGCATCGATGGGCCGAACCTCGACGTCTGGGTGTTCACTTGGCCACGGCTGAAGGCGCTGGAGGCGCCTGAGGCCGCCGGGTGGGTGCCCGGTGTTCAGGTGGCCGTCCGGTGAGGCTCGGCGGGAGTTGTGCAGGGTATGCCGCAGGGCCTATGTTCGGGTGCTGGTGTAGCGGACGGTGGTGCCCCAGCGTTCCATGGCGGCCGTCATGCACCACTGGCACAGAGGGCTGCCGCCGCGGCCGTACTTGTGTGTCTTCCTCTGGCACGCGGCGCACGGGCCGACCAGGTCGCCGGGGCAGGTCAGCGCGGACGGGTCCGGCTCTGCAAGCGGCGGTGCGGGAGTTTTTGGCATGGTGAGTCCTGTTCTGGGTGGCGATTTCTAGCCGCCCAGGTGACAGGATACGGCCATATTGAACGTATGTTCGATAAGTGTGGCGGACTTCAGAGCCGACACGTTCGGCGTGCTTCCGTCTCGGCCGTGAGCGGCGGGCAGGTGCCCGGCGTGGAGCCAGCTCCTAGGCTGGGCCTTGCTCGGGGTGTCCTGCGGAGGTCTGCCATGCCCCGGACGATTTGGAACGGTGCGATCAGCTTCGGTCTTGTGACCGTTCCCATCCATGTGGTGTCCGCGACCGAGGACCACAGTGTTCGCTTTCACCAGTACCACCGCGAGGACATGGGCCGGGTGCGGGTGCGGAAGTTCTGCGAGCTGGAGGACCGTGAAGTCCGTCAGGACGAGATCGGCAAGGGCTACGAGCTTACGAAGACGCAGGTCATCCCGGTTTCGGAGGAGGAGCTGCGGAATCTTCCACTGCCGACGGCGAAGGCGATCGAGATCTTGGGGTTCGTGCCGTGGGAGTCGATCGACGCGCTCCGGATCGGCGACGGCTACTACCTTCAGCCGGACGGGCAGGTCGCGGTGAAGCCCTATGAGCTGCTGCGCAGGGCGTTGGAGCGGTCGGCGCGGGTGGCGGTGGCGAAGTTCGCGTGGAGCGGCAGGGAGCGCCTGGGCCTGCTCCGGGTCCGGGGCCCGGTGCTGGTGTTGCACGCGATGCGCTGGCCGGACGAGGTCCGCTCGCCGGCCGGGCTGTCCCTGCCCACCGGCGAGGTGGCGCAGCAGGAGATCGACGAGGCGCTGAACCTGATCGAGGGACTGTCCACGGACCGCATGGAGGGCGAGGATTTCGTCGACCACTACACGCAGGCGCTGGAAGCGGTCATAGAGGCGAAGCGGGAGCACCACGCGCCGCCACAAGTGCCCGAGCCGAGTGGGGAGCCGGGCCAGGTACTGGACCTGATGGCCGCACTGCAGGAGTCCGTGGCACAAGCCAGGGCGTCCCGCGGTGAGGAGTCCGAGGCCGAGGTCCACGAGATGCCGCAGAAGAAGCCGACGGCCAAGAAGTCAGCGGCTGAGAAGCCGGCGGCCGGCAAGAAGACGGCGAAGAAGACCGCGACGAAGACCGCGGCGGCCAAGAAGACCGCGACGGGGAAGACAGCAGCCAAGAAGACAACGCCGCACCGGCCCCGCAGCGCCTAGCCAGGTGTGACCTCCTGTTTCGGCAAAACCGCGTGGGAGCGTTGCGCTCGCATGAGACCGGCCGACGCCGGGAGGTGCTGGCGTCGGCCGGGCATTTCGTGGAAGCGAGCTGCCGCGCCTGCCTGCGCCTGCCCGCGGCTGCCTGCCGGGCCACGACGCGGCGGGCGAAGTGGAGCAGCTGGAGTCGCGACGGTTCCTCGATTCTTCATGTGTTCGTAGGTCGGAGACGGCGGCTCACTCGTAGGGGTGGGCTGTATTCAGCAGCTCATTTGGCCGGAGGAGGCTTCCGTGCGGAGGGCGACGTCCAGGTACCGGTGTTCAGGCCCCGGCGCTCCCGCTGCCCCGCTCGACCGGGATCCACAGCTGGGAGTCGGTCTCCGCGCCGATCTCCACCGGCTGCGTCCGCAGGAGCTCCGGACCTGGCCGGCTCGCGTACGGGTTCGAGGGGAACCACTGCGTGAACACGTCTCGCCACAGTCCCTGGAGGGCGCTCGGATAGGGCCCTCGGTTGTCGAAGACCGCCCAGGTCCCGGCCGGTACGTCGAGGGCGTCGAGCTCCTCGGCGGCCGCCTCGGGACCGGTCGCCACGCCGATCCAGTAGTCCACCTCCGTGCCCTCCTCCCGGCTGTCGGTCAGGTACACCGCCGCCGACAGGATCCCCTGCGGCTCCCGGTCGGCCGGCAACTCCTTCATCCGTACGATCGCCTGCTCGTCGAGGCTCTCCACGTGCGCCGCGGCGGCCGCGTTGACCCCCTCGTGCACGAGCGGGACCCGGGCTTTCCTGCCGACGATCCGAAACGACTCCTTCTCCACGATCCGGTACCGCATGGTCGTGCTCCCTTCCACGACGACACGGAAGGACATGCGCGGCTGTGCCGTGAGCACCGCGCCCGTGCGACGGGCCTCGCCCGGCCCGATGCCGTGCACCGACCGGAATGCCCGGGCGAACGCCTCGCCAGAGCCGTACCCGTACCGCACCGCGACATCGAGCAGCGTCAGCTCCCCGGCCAGTACCTCGGCCCCGGCGAGCGTCATCCGCCGGCGCCGTACGTAGACCGGGAGCGGCATCCCGGCGAGCGTGGAGAACAGCCGCCGGAAGTGGTACTCCGACACCGCGGCGATCCGGGCCACCTCGGCCATGTCGACCTCCCGGTCGAGGCAGGCCTCCAGGTGGTCCAGCGCCTGATTCAGCCGCTCCAGCACGCGTATCCGTCCTTCCTTCCTGTGCCTCCGCTGTAGGAACGCCCATCCTGCCAACCAGCCGCAGCCGCGGGAGCCGCAGCGGCCGGCACCCGGGCCCAAGCCGGAGCCGCTCACCGCGCGCGGCGCCCCGGCGGTCGTCGGCGCTGCGGTCTCGGGCGCCGGCCGGGCTGTCGTGACGCACATGCTCGACGAGTGATCCCGGGGTGTTCCCCGTGGGGACAGCTACCGATACGGCCAGTCTCCGGGACGCCCGGCCGGGCCGTCGGCCGACCGCGTGGCCGTCGGGCCACCTTGCCGGATTAGAAAATTTGATCGCGTCCGGCCCGACAAAACCAGTGCGGGAAGTGTTGGGCAGGAAGCCCTGGCGCTACCTGAGGCTTACGCCCATGACTGACATTAAGGGATTTTGCGAGCCGCGGTTTGCCGCAGTCCGTGAGGCACTTGCGGTTTCGCTCGGCAAGGACGACGTGGGCGCCTCGGCGGCCGTCTACATCGATGGCGAGCCGGTGGTCGACATCTGGGGCGGGTACGCCGATGCGGACCGTTCCGTCAGCTGGGAGCGCGACACCCTCACCGGCGTGAACTCGACGACCAAGAACATGACCGCCCTGTGTGCGCTGATCCTGGCCGACCGAGGCCGGCTCGATCTGTCCACGCCGGTCGCCGCCTATTGGCCTGAGTTCGCCGCGGCAGGCAAGGAGAGCGTGCTGGTACGGCACGTGCTGTCGCACACCGCGGGGCTGCCGGATCTGCCCGGGCTGAGGGCGGTCGAGGAGCTCTACGACTGGGTGAGCGTGACGGCAGGGCTGGCCGCGCAGGCGCCCGAATGGGAACCGGGAACGGCCGCCGGTTATCACGCGCTCACCTTCGGGTTCCTCGTCGGTGAGATCGTCCGCCGCATCACCGGCCGCGGTCTCGGCGAGTTCTTCGCAGAGGAGGTGGCCGAGCCGCTGGGCGCGGACTTCCACATCGGACTCTCTGCGGAGCATGACCACCGCGTCGCACCGCTCATCCCGCCGCCGTCATTGACCGACGAGTACGCCGCCAGCGCGCCGCCAGGACCGGGCGGCGCACGCCGGGAGAACACCGGTGCCACCATACGGGTCAGGGACGCAAACTCCTTGGCCTGGCGCCGTGCGCAGATCCCTGCGGTGAACGGCTTCGGCAACGCTCGTTCTGTCGCGCTTGTCCAGTCGGTACTGGCGAACCAGGGCACGGCCGGCGGTGTGCGGCTGCTTTCCCCTCAGGGGTGCGAGCCCGCGTGGCGGGAGGTGTTCAGCGGTGAGGACCGCGTTCTGGGGACGCCGATGTCCTGGACGGCGGGCTTCGGTAAGTTCGGCAACACCTTCGGCTGGGGCGGCTGGGGCGGCTCGCTGGTCGCGAGTGATCCCGGCTCGCGCATGACGGTGGCCTACGTCATGAACCAGATGATCGACCGGGACCGGCAGGAGGACAACCGCGGCATGGAGATCGTGATGGCCGCGTACAGCGGACTGCACTGACAGCGCAGCGGGGGCGGTCTGAGCCTGCACAGGCTGCCCCTCGCGCTCAGTTCCGCAGAGGAGCGGGACCGCTGCCGGCCGCGCTCTTGGACAGGAGCAATCGTCAAGACCTGTGGATCGTAGGTGCGCGCTTCGTCCGGCTCCCGTGTCAGTGCCTGCTCGTAAGGTGCGCTCACGAGTGTGATCGCGACCGACTACGAGCCTGGAGGCCTGGACGTGCTGCTGGAGAACAAGATTGCCGTCATCTATGGGGCCGGTGGTGCGGTCGGTCAAGCGGTCGCCAGGGTCTTCGCCCGCGAGGGAGCTCGGGTCTTCCTGACCGGTCGCAGGCTCGCAGGGCTCGAGGAGCTGGCGAAGGAGATCACGGCTGCCGGAGGTCGGGCGGAAGTCGCCCAGGTCGACGCACTTGACCGGGATGCTGTCGAGCTGCACGCCGCCGAGGTCGTTGGCACGGCCGGCGGAATCGACATCTCTGTCAATGCCGTCAGCATCCGCGGAGACCTGCAGGGAACGCCACTGATCGGTCTGTCCTTGGAGGACTTCCTCACGCCGATCAACACCGCGCGGCAAGAGCAATGCTCATGACCTGTGGATCGGTCTCGGGCTGGACGCGAGGGGCGTACCTTCCCGAGTGATCGCCCCTTGGTCATCGAGTAGGCCCGCGTAGCAGCGCGGGTCGGGAAGGTGCGCCTGTGCTGAGCGTAGTGAATGCCGGTGAATCGACCGAGACTGGCTCTCTGATCGACGACATCGTCCGGGAGGGTGCGCGGCGGATGCTGGCCGCCGCCCTGGAGGCCGAAGTCAACGCCTACATAGCCGAGTTGGCCGATCAGCGCGACGGGAACGGGCGCCGCCTGGTGGTCCGCAACGGCTACCACCAGCCGCGGCAGGTCACTACTGCGGCCGGGGTGGTCGAAGTGAAGGCCCCGCGGGTGAACGATAAGCGCGTCGATGAGGCGACGGGTGAACGCCAGCGGTTCTCCTCGTCGATTCTGCCGCCGTGGTGCCGCAAGTCGCCGAAGATCAGCGAGGTGCTGCCGCTGCTCTACCTGCACGGTCTGTCCTCCGGGGACTTCGTGCCTGCGCTGGAGCAGTTCCTGGGCTCGAAGGCTGGCCTGTCGTCGGCGACGATCACCCGGCTCACCCAGCAGTGGCAGGCCGACCACCAAGCGTTCGGCCAGCGTGATCTGTCCGGCAGCGACTACGTATACGTGTGGGCCGACGGCATCCACCTGCGCATACGGCTGAGGGAGGCGAAGTCGTGCGTCCTCGTGCTGATGGGCGTGCGCGCGGACGGCACCAAAGAGTTGATAGCCATGAGCGATGGCTACCGCGAATCCGCCGATTCGTGGGCCGACTTGATGCGGGACTGTGCACGCCGGGGCATGCGCGCCCCCGTCCTGGCGGTCGGCGACGGCGCTCTGGGCTTTTTGGAAGGCCCTGGTCGAAGTGTTCCCCGAGACCCGGCATCAAAGGTGCTGGGTTCACAAAATCGCCAATGTTGCGAACGCCCTGCCGAAGTCCGCCCAACCCGGAGCCAAGAAGGCCTTACAGGAGATCTACAACGCCGAGGACCACGACCACGCACTCAAGGCCGTGGCCGCGTTCGCCGCGGCCTACGGTGCAAAGTTCCCCAAAGCCGTCAAGAAGATCACCGACGACGTCGATGATCTGCTGGCGTTCTACGACTTCCCCGCTGAGCACTGGATCCACCTGCGCACGACGAACCCGATTGAGTCGACCTTCGCCAGTGTTCGCCTGCGGACCAAGGTCACCCGAGGTGCCGGCAGCGCCGCCGCCGCGCTGGCCATGGTCTTCAAACTCGTTGAGTCCGCCCAGCAGCGGTGGCGGGCCGTGAACGCACCGCACCTCGGCGCCCTCGTCCGCGCCGCGCGCTTCGAACGCGGACACCTCATCGAACGCCCGGAAAGCCTTGCGTCATAAGGGGCAGCTTGAGTGGCTCGTTGTGTCACCAGATCTCGGCGATCCTCGCCGTTGAAGTTAATGCCCGTCAGCCTGGGTCGCTCCTTTTCGGAGGGAGTCCTCATACTGCCGACGCGAGAAGGCGAAGCTCCCAATGGCGCTCAGATCCCAGTCACGGCAATTATTTCGAAATTCTGACCAGGTTACCGTTTCGGGTGTCACGGTGACTCTGGCCATCAGCGCCCAACACTCCTCGATTCCGCAGGTGCACCCCAACAGCATGGTCTCGCCCTCCTCACCGCCCCAGGGCAGGACCCTCGGTTCACCAAGGAAATGCCGACTGGGCCAGCCGAAGACCGGCGCCAAGGGCATGTAGTCACCAGCGAGCAGCGGAAAGGTGTCGGGATAGAACTCTTCAGCTCTTTCTATCTGCTCGGCCTGCGCATACGGCAGTTCAGCCATCCGCACCAGCTCCACGAGTCGGACATTATCCACCAAGATGTCTACAACCTGTGTGGTGCCGCCCTCAAGCCAGACAGCCGGATAGGGAGCCAGTCGAAAGTCGATCGAACGCATCCGCACAGAGTAGCCAGGATGCGGACGCAGCCCGCCCACGATTATGCTCATCGAGGGCGGCCAGCACCATGATCGCGACCCTGACCGTCGAGGTTCACACCGAGCCCGTTGCCGCCTGTGAACGGATCGGTTTTCGTATCTCACCAGTTGCCCAGCCGCGCAGCACCCGACTCAGCTGATCCACAGGATTTGACTATTACTCCCGCGGCAACCGCGAACTTCCTCACCGCGACGACCGCCGCCCGGCACATGGCCGAGAAGGGATCGGGCGTGATCGTGACCTTCTCGACGACCGCGTCCCATCTGTCCGGACGCGACCAGGGCTTTCATGCGACCGCAGGCTTCGGAGTGGCCTGTGGCGCAGTCGAGTTGCTGTCACGGCATCTGGCGGGCGAGGTGGGACCCCGAGGCGTGCGCGTGGTCTGCCTTCGTCCGGATGGGATTCCGGAGGCATGGGTGTCCTGGGGCATGATCGAGGACGCCGAGCCCGATCCCGAGGGCAGCTCGACGGTCAAGGCCTATATGGAGCGTGGCACGGCACTGCGTCGGCTGCCGAAGCTCGCCGAAGTCGCTGAGACGGCCGCGTTCATGGCATCGGACCGGGCTGGAGCGATCACGGGGACTGTGGTCAACCTCAGCTGCGGATCCGTTATCGACTGACTCCAGCGAGCAATCGTCAAGACTTGTCATGCGGCCTGCTCCTGGCGCTCGACCAGAACGCCGTTCTCGAACCGTGCCCGTGCGCGGACCAGGGGCACGAGGTGGGCGCCGTGATCGCGCGCCGGTGGTCCTGGGCGGATTCGACCAGCTTGACCATTATCGCCAGGGCTGCGGCCGGGCTGCCGGCCCCGCGGGTGACCTCGGTCCGCAGCTTGACCGTGGAGAACGTGGACTCGACGGGGTTCGTGGTCCGCAGGTGGATCCAGTGCGCGGAGGGGAATTCGTAGAACGCCGGCAACTCCTTCCGCATCCTCGGTGATCTTCGCGACGGCCTTGGGCCACCTCGTCCCGTGGGTCTTCGCGAACGCCTCGAGAGGGCGGAGTCGTACAACTCCTTTCGGCCGTACGGGAGGTACCCGCGCCGGTCGCGGTGCAGGGCGCAGATCAGGCCGCACATAAGCGGATTGGTGGCGAGGCGAGCCAGGTCGGGCTTGGTGCGGACGGCGTCGCGGAGCTGGGTGTCGTATGAGGCCGGGACGGCGTCCTCGTCGGGCGCGCCGGTGGCGGCCGCCCGGTGGGCGCCGGGCACACCGAGTCGCCCTGGACGACGGGGTCTCCGCGGAGTGCGACAACACGGCGACGGCGGTGACGGCGACGCAGCCGTCCTGAGCCCGGCCACGGGTGATCCGCACCCCACAGAGGGGGACATGGCACGAGGCCCGACGACGCGGCGCGGACCACGGCCGTGGGTCGTCCGGGGAGGGGGGCCCGAACGTGGACGAGGCCACGGCCGCTCGGGGAGGGATCAGGCGTTGCGGCAGGTCCAGGGCTGCCAGCCGCGGGCCTGGTAGAGACGGTAGGCGGCGGCGATGTTCTGCGGGGCGTCCAGGGCACGCGACGTGGTGCCGAGGTAAGACTCCAGCGTCCCGCCGTTGTTGAACTGGAACACGCCGAAGTCACGCGAGCCGTTGTTGTTGCGGCCGACGGCTATCTCGTTGAGGCCGGACTCGCAGCGGGCGACGCGGATCGCCTTGGCTTCCAGGTTGTCGGGAAACGTCTGGCGGATCATCGCCTCGATCTGGGCGGCGGACCGGGTGTTCAGGTTCACCGATCCCGGATTGCTGAGACGGCTTTGGGTGGCCGGGCCCACGACGCCGTCCACGGCCAGGTCGGCACGGCCCTGGAACGCCTCGACGGCGTTGCGGGTGGCCGGACCGAAGGAGCCGTCCACCGTGAGGTGGGCGCCGAGCTGGTCGAGTCTGGTCTGCAGCGCGGACACGCACGACCCGCTCGCGCCCTGGCTGAGCGTGGTCGAGCACAACGCCGACGTCGCCGCGGAGGCCTGCGCCGCGGGCAGCGCCGCGACGCCCGCCGCGGCCAGCACGCAGACGGCTGCCGAACTCGTGGCCGCACGGCGCACGGTCGTGCGGGGACGGGGGGCCACGCGGTGGCCGGAAGTACTGCGGTTGCCGAACATGCGGGAATTCCTTGGTCGTTGGGGTGGGAGGTGACGAGCGCGGGCGTTCAACAGCCGCAGGTGTAGAAGAGGACGTCCCAGTGGGTGCTCTCGCGGGCGTAGATGTTTCCGGAGCCGGCCCGGTACTGCGGGGCGCCGTCACCCGCCCGCCTGCCGATGTAGGTGAAGTTGCCGGTGATGTAGTTGCTCAGGCAGGTGTTCGGGTTGAAGTCGAGCTTGTAGCCGTTCCAATGGCTGTACGTGCCGGAGGCGTGCCCGGTCTCCGTGCCTCCGGTGATGTTGAGCGCACAGCGGCTGGCGTTCTTCAGCGTGATGGCACCCTGCACCGTCGAGAGGTTGATCTGCTCGAAGGACGTGCAGTGGGCGTTGTTGCGGTTGGTGCAGTTGCCGCTGGACGACCAGGTGATTCCCGCGCCCCGGAGACGGTTCGCGGCGTCCGCCTGGCCGAGCTTGGTCACTGCGGTCGGGGAGGCGGCGGCCGTCGGCGCGCCGGGTGCCGCCCAGGCGGAGCCGCCGGTGGCCGTGAGTGCGGTCGCGAGCACCGTGCCGCCCAGGGCGGCGCCCAGCTTGGTCATCGTGTTCAAGTGCTTATTCTCCTTGGCTGGTTGATGATGAGTCGGGCGCAGGCGTCCTCAGGCGACGAGCGCGCCCCAGGTACGGGCGTCCACGACGCCGTCGGCCGGCAGGGACGCGCCGGCCTGGAAGGCGGCCACCGCCGACCGGGTCGCGGGCCCGAAGGCACCGTCGACCCGCAGCCCGGCGCCGCGCGCGGCCAGTTGGCTCTGCACGGCGCGGACGGCCTCTCCGGAACTGCCCGTGGCGAGCGGCGCGACGAGCTGGTTCCAGGTCTGTGGTCCGGCGACTCCGTCCAGCCCGGCCTTGACGGCGCCCTGGAAGGCCCGGACGGCGTTCGCGGTGACGCTGCCGTAGGTCCCGTTGACGGGGAGGGCGGAACCGTGCTGACGAAGCAGGTACTGGAGGCTGCGCACGCGCTCCCCGGTGGCGCCCACGGTCAGCGTGGGCCAGACGGGGGCCACCGCGCTGCCGCCGATGCGGGCGGCGACGTCGGCCCGCAGGCGCGGCAGGCGGGCGTACAGCAGGTCGCCCGGGCAGTCGGTGTCGTTGAAGTCCCGGTGCCCGTAGATCTGGTACGCCCGCAGGCCGTACCGGGTGCAGATGGTGGCGCACAGATCCACGAGGGACGCGTACAGCGCCGAGGGCGGCTGGACGGTGTCGTACGTGCCCTCGTTCTCGATGCCGATGGCGACCGTGTTCTGTGCCGTGGTGTGCGCGCTCTCGACCGTTGCGGCGCCGCCCAGCAGCGTCTCCAGGCTGTGGTGCCGGCCCTCCATGACGTGTCCGCCGCGGCTGATGGTGAAGTGCTGGCCGGAGTCGATCCAGCCCCGGCCGAGATGTGAGTCCTGGATCGACCGGGCGAGCGCGAAGGCGTGCGCCTGCGAGCCGTCCTGGACGTTGGGGCTGTCCGTGTGATGCACGATCACCTTGTGCGGGCGCGCGGAGTGCACCGTGACCGGCCGGGAGGGCGGCCGGGCGCCCCAGTGGTCGCAGCCGGAGATCGGCGGCTCCGCCGCGGCCCCCGCGGGTCCGGCGTACCGCACGGCCGTAGCTGAGATCCCCGCACCCAGCACGACCGCGCCGCCCAATAACACCGCCCGTCGGCTCGTCCGCCCGTACGACCGCCCGCCGGAATGCAGGGAACTGCCCACTGTCCTTGGCCCTTTCGCCTCGTCGATGCCGCCCGCGGGCGACGGAAGAGGACGATGGCAGTCCCGGGCGGTGCGGCCAATGATCTGCCGGACATCGGGACAGCGGGCTGTTTCACCCCCTTCCACCTGCGGTGACGTGGTGGGCTGGGATGGCAGGTGGGCTGGGGGCTGGGGCGGAGCCGGGATGCGTCCGGTGCGGTTCGCGACTCCGGCCCGGGGGTCAGGGCGTGGCGCTCCGCTCCGGCTTCTCCTTCGGTCCCTTGGACCTGCCCGACTTCGACGCTCCCGCCTGGTAGGCCTTGTCGCACGACGGCCAGGCGCGGAAGTCGTGGGTACGGGCCCACAGACGGTGGGCGGCCTGGATGTTCCACTCGGGGTCGAGCGCCTTGCGGGGCGTGCCGCCCAGCTCCCGCAGGGTTCCGTCGTACAGCTGGAACACCCCCCAGTTCCGCGTGCCGTTGGTGTTGCCCAGGCTGTACAGCGGGTCCAGGTTCGAGGCGCACTTGGCGATGCCGCCGGCGCGGTCCGCGTCCTCGGTGAACACCTCGCGGACGCGCCGGTCGACCCTTTCGGGCGACCACGGACGCACCTTGACACGGTCGGAGTAGAGGGCGCGTTTGGTCCTGTCGTCGACCACTCCGTTGGGCTCCAGCCCGGCGAGGAGCTGGAAGACGACGACGCGCATCTGTGTGAAGGGGCCGAAGGCGCCGTCGACATCGAGGTCGAGTCCGGCCTGCTTGA
Organism: Streptomyces sp. NPDC058964; assembly: GCF_042741275.1. Taxonomy (NCBI): domain Bacteria; kingdom Bacillati; phylum Actinomycetota; class Actinomycetes; order Kitasatosporales; family Streptomycetaceae; genus Streptomyces; species Streptomyces sp. NPDC058964. The sequence goes on along the minus strand of NZ_JBHYKH010000005.1, from coordinate 44,840 downwards.
GCTGGAGTTGGAGCTCACGGACGCAGGTGTCCTGATGGCCCATGGCGACGAACCGGCACTTGGCCGACAGCAGCGGACGGTTCGGCGAGTCGTCGGCGCCGGCCGGACGCCCGCCGGTGAGCAGTACGGTGCCCGCCACCGTCACGCCGACGACGAGCAGGCAACCGGCGAGGACCGGCCATCGGCGCAGATGCCGCAGTCGGAGCCGGAACGGCACCCGCGCCGGCCCGGATCCCAGGGCGACGGAACTCGCCGTGCCGGTCGTCGACCCGGCAGCCGGGACATGTGTGTTCACTGCTGGGCCTGCCGAATCGCCCTCGTCGCCGGGTAACCTGACCGGCATCTCCGCCAACTCGGTCTCGGCGGTGGCGGGCGTCTGCGCCGGAATCGGAGTCGGCCCCGCAGCCGAGCGGGGACCCGGGGCCGATTCGGCCCGTGGCGACCCGCGTCTTCGGCCGGCGTCGACGAGTACCCAGAGCCGGTGCAGCTCCAGGAGTTCCCGGGCGTCGGCCCCGCAGGCCTTGCCGAACCGGGCGATGGGGTCGAAGTCGTTGGGCACGCCGACGCCCGAACAGTAGCGCTGCAAGGCGGAACCGCTCACCCCCGACCGGCGTGCCAGTGCCTCATAACTGCAGTCCGCCCGGCTCTTGAGCGCCTGCAGCAGATCCGTGAACTCTCGCGCGTAGGGGGACCCGGCCGCCCGCAACTCCGACACGCCACGTACCTCCACTGGTCGGCGCCGTATCACAGCGGAGTCCACGGTGCCGCAACCAGCCTGGTGCGTCCACCAGTTCGAGGTGTTACCCCTGGTAGATCACGCGGGTCACACTGTGCCGCTCTCCCACCACCAGGACTGCGCGCCGTAGGCGTACTCGACCCGGCTGTCCACGTGCTGCCAGGAGTGGGTGTAGGCCTCAAGGCCGGAGAAGCCGCACGTCTCGGCCAGACGGTAGACGCTGCGGGTGGCGAGCCCGGCGACGACGGTGTCGGCGGCGACGCCGTACAGGTGCATGGAGTTGGGGCGGCCTCCGACCGAGGCGTTGTGGGCCTTGCTGCGAAAGCCCGAGTCGATGGTGACGGCCCGGTCACCGGCCTTCTTGCGCAGCGCTTCGAGCTTGTACATCAGGCGGCGGACGTTCTCCCGCACGGTCGCCGCGTCGACGTTACCGCCGGAGAAGCCGGCCCCGTCCTTGCTCTGGAACTCCGCCCAGTCGAAGTGCGCGGTGGAACCGTCCGCGCTCTCCAGCGCGTTGAGCGCGGACTGCGTACGGGCGCCGACGACGCCGTCCGCCGCCAGGCCGTACGCCCTCTGGAACCGCTGCACCGCTGCCTCCGTCCCGGGGCCGAACGCCCCGTCCACGGCCACGCAGGCGTGCTGGGCCGAGTCGGCGGCCCAGCCGGCGACCCGGATCTGCAACTCCCTGACGGCGGCACCGGACGCTCCGCGCCGCAGTCCGGCGGGCCACGAGTAGGCGGCGGCACGGGTGGCGCCGGCCAGCCCGCCCGCCGCGGCGAAGACGGCCATTGCGGCGGTGCCGCCCAGTCCGAGCACGGTTCGGCGGGTGACGGATCTGCTCACGTTGCGCTCCTCATCGGTCGGTTCGTTCGGTGCATCGATTCGCCGATCGACCGGTCGATGCCCGTTGCCCGTCACTTGCCGGTCGACCGGCGGGACGGAGTCATTGTCGGAACGGCTGCCGCGAGGCGCACCGGAGACCGGAGGAGCGGGACAGGGGGATGCCGAACCGTCCATGACCTGGGGTGGTGCGGCGGGGTGGGATGGGGGGAGGGATGCCGAGCGGACCGGCGCCGCCTCCCATGCGCAGCGGCAGACGAGTCGGGCTGCGCCGGGCTGTGTCCTGCGAAGCCGGACCCATCGGCGAGAGCAGCCGACCGACGCCTATCGCACCATCGCCGGCCTCGACTCCGACCGCACCGCGACCATCTGAACCGCAGCCCCGGGCGGGCCACCATGACCTCACCCAGCATCACACGCCAACTCGTTTACGCAGCCGGGCGATTGGCGCCCTGCGGCTGAACGGCGTCACGTACATCCAGTCCGGCCTGCGCCGCAACGCCGCGACACACGACGCCCGCTCACCCTCCTTGGGCTCACGTGGTCACGAACCGGACACCATGCGGCCACGCCGAGGCCCTGCCCCACAGGCCGCCAGGCCACTGCGACTTGTCCACCCACATGATTTCAGCCTTTGTTTCGCAAGATTTCAGACATTGGAAAATCTTTGCGAAGGGGTCCCTTGATCCATATTGCGGCCGCATGAAAGGCTCTTGAATGATCAACACAATTGGACGCTAGTCCAATAACGTGTCCCCGAAGCGGAAGGTTCGCATCTTGCAAAAGATTGCTGTGGCCACGGAAGCTGTGATCCTCGATGAGGAGATCAGCAAGGTCGAGGAGATCACCAAGGACGACTTCGAATGGCTCTTTGAGGGCGGCGTCGAAGCGCAGAGCGCCAGCGAGCCGGACTAGTCCGGGGCTCGATCGCGAGTCCTGAATCAAATCCTGAGCGATTCTTGAATAGTTTCTCGTTTCGCTGAGGAGTGGATGTAAGAGATGGGGCGGGGGGCTCTCTCGTGGTTGCTTCCTGCCTCATCTCTCATCGCACGTGAAATCGGGGGAGAGGTCGTCGCACGGGAATGCCGTCATATGTTCTGAGTACGCCGGCGCTGATCGTGGGCGGACTGCTGGTTCACCAGGTCGGCCGGGTTACCGAGTTCGGCCTCGCGGAGATCCGCCGCAACGTGGCGCCGGTTTTCGCCGTCGCGCTGCCGCCGCGGCTGACCGTCCTGCTGCAGCTCGCCGCGTTGCCGGCGGCCCTGGTTGCCGTGCTGTTGAGGCCCGCCGGCGGCCTTGTCGTGGGGCTGGTTCTCGTTCTGCTCTGGCTCCTGTCGGTGCAGCGGCGCCTGGCCAACCACGTGTGGCTCGCCGCGATCAGCCTGCTCGTGCTCGCGTGCGTCCCCGTCGGCGTGACACCCGTGGTGTTCCGGGACCTTCTCGCCGGTCTGTACCTGTCGGCGGCCGTTTTCAAGATGACCAGTGAATACCTGTTCGGCCAACGCAGCCCCGGCCGGGTGATCGCGGACCACTACGCGCGTGCGGTCGGGCTCCGTGTGCCCGCCCACCTGCTGCGCTGGGTGCCGACCGTGGTGGTCGCGGTCGAGCTGGTCGTCGGGGTCCTGATCATGGTGCCCGGCATGGAGCTGTGGGCCATGTACATGGCCCTGGCGATGCACTGGATGTTCGGCATCACCGGTAACTTCCCGTTCGCCGTCATCGCGATGGTGCTCTGGACCGCCGCCCTCTCGCCCGACGCCGTGGGTCCGGTGCTACCAGTCCCACACAATCCGGCCTGGATCGCGTTGCCGGTGAGCCTGGTCGCGGCGGTGGTGTTCCGGTGGCGGGCCGGGAAACTGCGCGGATGGCCGTTCGTCGTCCGCGATGCCGTGGACAGCACCGCATTCGGTGTGCTCGCGGCCATCGCCCTGTCCTATTCTCGCGCGGGCGGGCCGGCTGTTTTGCCCGCGGCGGCCGTCGCGCATTGGGTAGTCGGCGCGCTATTCCTCCTCAACGCCGCGCTCGTCTACTGCGGTGTAAAGCTGGAGTGGAGTTTTGCCATGTTCTCCGGCATGCGGCCGTTCGGCCGTTCCTGGTGGCAGCGTGGCGGTCTCCGGGATTGGCCAAGATATTATTCCTTGACGCTCCCGGACAAAGTGCCCGCGCAATTGGTGCGCGACATCGGTCCAAGTTTTCTCTATAAAGTGACCCGCGCCGACGCCGTGGTGCACGAATCCGTCGTTCATCATTTGGAGAAGGCTGCAGCCCGGTCTCGGACGACGTTCTCTCCACGCACGATGGTGAGTAATCCAAGAACCGGCGATCTGGAACCCGTCGAGGACAGTCCGCGACCACGCCGTACGCCATTGCTCTTCCCCGCTGTCATCCCGCGGAAATTCGACGAAATCTATCTAGGCTGATCTGTTTCACATCGCAATGGAGGTACGACAAGTGGCACTGGGACGGGGCGCGCTCCGCCACTCGGCTGGCTACGTTCTCGAGTACGACGCGGCGGTGCCCGACGAACCGGTCAGCCCGTACCTGCACGTGCTCTTTCACGGGGCGAGCCGGATCGAGTCGCACGCGCCGCCGGTCTTCGCCCGTCGGCAGTGGGCGAACTCGACGCGGGAGGCCTGCCTCTTCGTCTGCGACCCCATCCACATGCACACCCGGGGATCCAACTGTGGGTGGTTCCTCCTCGGCGAGGACGAGTTCATGGCTCAGTTGCTGGCCCTGCGCGAATCGATCATGCGGGAGTACGGGCTCACCGGCACTGTGTGGCATGGGCTCTCCTCCGGCGGCTACGCGGCCCTCAAGTACTGGATGCGGGCCGGTGCCGACGACCTCGCGTTCGTCACGGCGCCGCACGACGACCCGACCGTGTTGTGGCAGTGGAAGGAGTACGCGGCGCCGTTCCTGCACCTGCCGCACTGGGGGGCGCCGGTGCCGACGACAAGGCAGATGGACGAGTGGCTCACCCCGGGTGTACGGCGCTACCTGCACGCCATGGTGAACGAGAAGGAGGCGTACTACGCGCTCGCGCACCTGCGTCCCATCATGAACCGGATCGGCTACGGCGAGGGCGCCCGCGCGGTCCGGCTGAACAACGGTCGCGACCACGGCTTCATGTCCGACGCCGATTACGAAGCGCAGCTGACCCGCGCGATCGCCGACTGGGAGCGGCACCGCGCCGACGCGCCCGCGCCGCACAAGGCCGTAGGCGGACAGCGATGAGCAATGCCGTCATGATCCGGTCGGCGGTGCCGGGCGATGCGCCGGCGTTGCCGGGCATTTTCCGCCAGGGCGAGCCCGCTGAGTTCGCCGAGCGACTCAGCGCGCCGCGGCCTGAGTCCGGCACGGCGTACTACGTCGTCGAGCTCGACGGCAAGCTCGCCGCCGCGTTCGCCCTCACCCCGCTCGGTGGGCTCGCCCCAGGCCACCCGCCCCGTTTTCTGCTGCACGAGATCAAGCTGGGCAGGCGGTTCCGCGGACTGGGCGTGCCGGAGCGGGTCTTCGCCTGGCTCGCCGAGACCATGGGCACCGGACAGCACGTGGACCTCATGGTGCTCGGCCCGACCGTGGACGACCCGCCGCTGATCAGCGACCTCGGCATGGTCAAGGCCCACCACGCCTTCCTCTGGGCTGCGGAGAAGACCTCCGCCGTCGACGGGGGTGCGCGATGACCACGGCGACCTCCTGGGCGGCAGCCGCAGACCTCGGGCTGTTCACGGCGCCCGTGCCCGTGCAGCTCGGCGGCTCGGGCACCGGTTATCAGAAGGTCTGCTCCACGGTGGCCGCGATGGCCGAAGACACCGGCATCTCCGGGCCGCCGTTCGCGCTCTCAGCACACCTCTGGGCTTTCCAGTCGCCCGTGGTCGAGTTCGGCTCACCGACCCAGCACGAGGAGTACCTGAGCCGCTCGCTCGCCGGAGAACTGGTCGGCGCGTTCGCCGGCACTGAGCCGGAGGCTGGATCAGACCTGCTCTCGCTGCGGACCCGGGCAGAGCGCGACGAGCCGTCGGGGGGGTGGGTGCTGTCCGGCACCAAGACCTTCGTGACCAACGGTCCGCTCGCCGATGTCTTCCTGGTCCTCGCCCGTACGGCGGATGGCAGCGCCCTCGGCGGCCTCACCGCGTTCCTCATCCCGCGGGAGACGCCGGGACTTGAGATCGGCGCCGAGATTCCGAAGACGGCACTGCCCGGCGCTCGCTTCAACCTCCTGCGGCTGGACGGATGCCGGGTGGCCGACGGGGCCAGGCTCGGCCGGGTCGGCAGCGGCTTCGCCGTGCTCATGCACGCGATGCGGTACGAGCGCGCGTTCATCCTGGCCCCGACAATCGGGCTGATGTCACGAGCCCTGCGCCTCGCGGTGGGGCATGCCCGCGAACGGGTCCAGTTCGGCCGCTCGATCGGCTCCTACGACGCCGTACGCGGCCGGATCGTGCAGATGCACCTGAGCCTGACCAGCGCCCGGGAATTCCTGGAGGGCACCGCGCGGCTGGCCGACGCCGGGCACCTCGACCACGGCCGGGCTTCGCTGACCAAGTTGCACGTGAGCGCCGAGTTCAACACATTCTGCGACGCGCTGCCCGACGTGTACGGCGGCTACGCCCTGCTCCCGGAGAACGGGACCGTCCAGCTCCTGGCCGACGCCGTCGCGAGCCGTTACTACTCGGGCACCACCGACATGCAGATCAAGGTTATCGCCGAAGGGTTGGGACTGTAGATGTCCGACGAACCGTTGCTCGCCACGGTGCACTCCATCGTTCAGGACGTCGCACCCGGCCGCCGGATCGACGCAGACACGCCGCTGATCGCCGAGCGCATCATCGACTCGCTCGCGCTGATCAGCCTGATCGTGCGGTTGGAGAAGGAGTTCGACGTCCACATCCCCGACAGCGAGATCGATCCGGAGAACTTCGACAACCTCCGCGCGATCGTCGCGTTCCTGAAGTCCAAGGGTTGCTGAGCATGCCCGGTTCACCCAGCCTCGCCGACGAGTTGCGTGTCACCGCGCTCACCCATCCGGACCGCGCGGCAGTGACCGACGGGATCGCGACGCTGACCTACCGCGCCCTCGACGCGCTCGTGGCGGACCTGGCCGCGGCCCTGACTGCCGCGGGCGTCCGCGTCGGCGACTGCGTCATCTGGCACGGTCGGAAGAACGTGGCGGCCGTGGCCGCCATCCATGGCATCCTGCGCGCGGAGGCCGGATTCGTGCCGGTCGACCCCGACGGGCCGATCGCCCGCGCGGAGCTCATCGTTGGGCTCACCCGCCCGCGCCTGCTGCTGGCGGACGGCGTCACGAAGGATCGGTGGGACGAGGCCATGCCGGCCCTCGAATGGCGGCCGGCCACGCCGGGCGACGTCGTCGCCGGCGACCTCTGGCTGGCGCCCTGGCCGGGCACCCCGCGCGAGCCTGTGGAGTCGCTGGCGTACGTACTGCACACCTCGGGCAGCACCGGACGGCCCAAGGGCGTGGTGCACACTCAGAGCAGCGCCCTGGCCTTCATCGACTGGGCCGTGACCGAGCTGGCGCTCACGTGCGACGACGTCGTCGTCAACTCGGCCCCGCTGCACTTCGATCCCTCGACGCTGCACCTGTTCGGAGCGGCCCGGGTGGGTGCCACCGTTGCGCTGCTTCCGTCGGCCGCGGCCGCGTTCCCCCGCAAGTATTTGGCGTACTGCCGCGATGTCGGCGCGACCGTTCTGTACGCGGTGACCTCGACGATGGCTTGGCTCGCCCGGCGCGGAAAGGACATGCTGGGCGAGCTGACGAGCGTCCGGGCGGTCGTCTTCGGCGGCGAGGTCATGCAGGCCGGTGACATGAACATCCTGCTGGACGGACTGCCCCAGGCCCGATTCCTCAACGTCTACGGGCCGACCGAGAGTAACGTCTGCACCTTCTACGAGCTGCCGGCTGCGCGGCTCGCCCCGGACGCGGTGATCCCGATCGGACGCTCGCTGCCGGGCACCGACATCGTGCTGGTCGGCGACGACCTGCTGCCGGTGCCGCCGGGCGAACCCGGAGAACTGCTCGTGCGCGGGCCCACCATGATGGCTTCGTACCTCGATCCGGCGGACACCGCCAAAGCGTTCGTCCGGGTCGCCGGTGAGCCCTGGTACGCGACCGGCGACCTCGTGCTCCAGGGCTCCTCGGGCGAGTTGGAGTTCATCGGCCGGCGCGACGGCCAGATCAAGACCCGCGGCTTCCGCGTGGAGCTCGGCGAGGTCGAGCGATACCTCGCGGCGATCGAGGGCGTGCACGAGGCGGTCGCCTTGGGTGCGCGGGATCAGGAGATGAACACCGTCATCATCGCGTTTGTCAGTGCGGACCGGCCGACCGGCGGGGCAGCGCTGAACGAGGCACTCAGCGCCCGGGTACCCCGTTACATGCTCCCCGAGCGGATCATCGAGGTCGTCGGTGATCTGCCGAAACTCACCAACGGCAAGGTGGACCGCCAATCTCTGGCGCAGCGGGCGCAACGGATCCTGCACGGCCAGGACCGTACGCAGGTCGTCGGCGACGGGGGCCGCGCGTGAGCGGGAGTCTCGACGTCGGGCAACCCGAGGAGGTCGAAGTCTTGCGGCTGCCGGCGTTCCGGCGGCTGTGGGGCGCCAACGGCTTGCGGTACTCGGCGGGCGAGGTCGCCGGCCTGGCGCTGCCGATCACCGCGGTGCTGCTGTTGCATGCCGGCCCGCTCGCGGTCGGCCTGATCTTCGCCTGCGGCAGGGCGGGCTACCTGCTGTTCGGACTGCCGGCCGGCGTCTGGATCGACCGCTGGAACAAGAAGTCGGTGCTGATCGCTTCGGACCTCTGCTACGCGCTGGCCTTCGCCAGCGTGCCGGTCGCGTACCTGCTCGGTTCTCTGACCGTCACGCAGATGATGCTGGTGGCGCTGGTGGAGAGCACAGCCGCGGTGTTCTTCGACATCGCGCACACCAGCATCCTGCCCCAGCTCATGCCGAAGCGGATCATCGCGGATGCCAACGCCAGGCTGCAGACCTCGGAGAACGCCATCCAGGCCGTCTCGCCGAGCGTGGCGGGCGTGCTGACGCAGACGATCGCGGCGCCGCTGCTCTACCTGTTCGCGGCCGTGTGCCATGGCGGATCGGCGCTCTTGGTCCTCGGCGTCAAGGTCCGGGACGCCGTACGGCCCGAGCGGACGGCCAAGCGCCGCTTCCGCGAGGAGATAGCCGAGGGCGTGGTGTTCTCGCTGCGGCAGCCGTTCCTGCGGCTCATGCTCGTGCAGACCTCGCTCTTCACCTTCGGCGTCGGGCTGTTGCTCGCGATCCTCCCGTTCTTTCTCGTCCGCGAGATCGGCATGACCCCGTTCGAGTTCGGCCTGCAGGCGTCGCTCGGCGCCGTCTCCGGCGTGATCTCCTCGCTGGTCTGCCCGCGGCTGCGCCGCCGCTACGGCGAGATCCGGATGACCCTGCTCTTCGCGGGCCTGGCGCCGGTGGTGCTGCTGACCATGCCGCTGGCCGCGGTATTCCGGGCGGCCGCGGTACCGCTGGCCTTCATCGCCGCGATCGGCATCAACTTCGTCATCGTCGGACGGTCCATTGCCGGGGCCGGGCTGCGCGCACGGGTCACCCCGAACGAGTACCTCGGACGCGTCTCGGCGGCGTACGTGGTCGTCACGCGCGGAGCCACCACGGTCGGCGGGCTGACCTCGGGCGTGGTGGCGAGCGCATTCTCGACCTCCACCACCCTCTGGGTCGCCGTTCTGGAAATGGCCGTGCCGACCGTCATCCTTCTGCGCTCCCCACTGCGCGGATACCGCACGCTACCGCCCGAGTGGGAAGTGCCCGACGAGCAGCGCAAACCCCAAAGCCGATCGGAGAGTAACTCATCGTGAGCACAGTGGACCTTGAGCAGACCGTCAAGGAGTACGCGGAGCAGGGTTTCTCGATCATTCGCGGTGTCGTGCAACCCGACCTGATCGCCGAGGCGGACGAGCACGTCAAGTGGCTCGAGCGGAAGTATCCGGACCTGCGGCCCGAGCACTTCCACCACCCACTGATCCGGCACGACGCGTTCTGGGTCCGCATGATCGCCGATCCGGCGCTGGTGGACATCGCCGAGTTCTTCCTCGGGCCGAACCTCGCGTCGTTCACCTCGCACTACATATGCAAGCCGCCGTACGACGGGCAGCCGGTGCTGTGGCACCAGGACGGCGCGTACTGGAAGCTCATGCCGATGGAGGCGCTCACCGTGTGGGTCGCCATCGACGCGAGCACGACCGAGAACGGTTGCCTGCGGATGATCCCGGGCAGCCACCGGCTGCCGCTGCACGACCCGAGCCTGCGCGTCGACGAGCCCAACATGCTCTTCTCCACCGCCGACGAGGGGATCGTCGACGAGTGGGCGCACGAGCACGGCATCGTCGACATCGAGCTGCAGCCCGGCGACGTCTCCATCCACCACCCGCACTTGCTGCACAGCTCAGGCCCGAACCGCTCGGCAAAGCGGCGTTGCGGCCTCGACCTGGGCTACATCTCCACCTCGACCCGGATCAGCAGCGACAAGCTGTACCTGGACCCAATCCTGGTGCGCGGCAAGCCGGTCGAGGACGTGAACTTCTACCGGCCGTATCCCAAGTACGCCGAAGGGGAGAGCATCCCGTTCCGCGGTTGGCAGGAATGGAACGAGCGGGTCGACGGGCTCAACGTCGGCGTCCCGCTGCGCCCACCGGCCGAAGACGACGAGACGCCGATCGAGACCACCCGCCGCATGATCGTGCGGCTCAAGGAAGGCACCGTCCGCCGATGACCGTTCACGTCTTCGCGGGACCGACGCTGGGGCACGACGAGGTCCGTCGCCACGTTTCGGATGCTGTCGTGCACCCGCCGATCCGGCACGGCGATCTGCTGCGGCTGCGGCCAGGCACAGGCGACACCGTCCTCATCATCGACGGGCTGTTCCATCAGCAACCCCCGGTCCGGCACAAGGAGATCCTCGACGCCATGGCCGACGGCGCGATCGTCGTCGGCTCCTCGAGCATGGGAGCGCTGCGGGCCGCCGAGATGCACCAGTACGGCATGATCGGCATCGGCCGGGTCTTCGAGATGTACCGGGACCAGGTCATCGACGCCGACGACGAGGTCGCGGTCATGCACACGCCGCCGCCCGACTGGCGGATGGTCAGCGAGGCGCTCGTCAACATCCGGCACGGAGCGGCGGTCTGCGCCGACCGCGGCATCATCAGCGCCGCCGATGCGGAGCGTCTGGTCGAGGTCGCCCGAGCGATGCCCTATCCGCAGCGCCAGTGGCGGTCGATCGAGAGGACGGCAGTCCAGCTCGACCCGCAGCTGGGCCTGGCCGCCGAAGCCGTGCGGCACATGCTTGCCGCGGAACCCGACGCCGGCGACCTGAAGCGCGCCGACGCCTTGCTCGCCCTGGACGCGGTCGGCACGGGCACCCTCACGCCGAGCCCGGACGCCGAGCACGGCTGGCGGACCGACGTTCGGTGGCGCACCATGCACCTTGCCCGGTGGACCGCGGAGTTCCGAAGCCCCGGAGAGGCGGCGCCGTTCGGGTCCGGGCTGGCCGTCTTCAACTACCAGCAGATCTACGACCCGGACTTCCCGCGGCGCTGGGAGCGGCATGTCCTGCGCCGGATCGTCATCTCGGCGCCGGTCCCGCCGCCGGCCGGCCTCCCGCTCGCGGCCCGGGCGCTCGCCGTTGCGACCCGCGACGAACTCGGGCTCGAGTTGCTCGCCGAGGACCGGCAGCGGGTTTGGCTCACCGACGAGGAGCGGGCCGTGCTTGACGACGAGCAGCGGATGCTGCGGATCCTGGTCCGATCCTCTTGCAAGTCACCGGACTTCACCAGGGTGCCGTACGACGAGGACGCGCTACTCACGGACGTGCCCGGCACCGAGAAGGCGGTCGCCGAGGCCCTCGGCATCAACCGCCGCCTCGAGGAGATCTCTTATACCCGGCACATCGACAGACTGCGGCCGGACCGGGTGGCGGCGCACCTTGCCGCCACCTGGGGACTGGCACCCGGCGCCGGCGACCCTCCGCTGGAGGCGGCCGCCCGCGACCGCGGCTTCATCTCGCTCGACGAGGTGATCAAGGCGGCCCGGCCCTTCTATCTGCGCAACGCGGCGCACACGGCGCCCCTGGGCGCGATGATCCTGCAGCGCGACGGAGAGAGCCCCGCCCATGTCTGACCAGCTGACCAGCAGCGCCTCGAAAGTCTTCTACACCGGCACCCACCGCACCCGGATGCCGGAGGACACCTGGGAGGTCATGCGGCCGCACCTGCGGCGCTACGGCGTCACCAGGGTCGCCGACGTCACCGGGCTGGATGTCATCGGCATCCCGGTCTGCATGGCGGTCCGCCCGCTCTCGCGTACCTTGAGCGTCTCCCAAGGCAAGGGACACTCGCTGCTGCTCGCAAAGATCTCGGCGGTGATGGAGTCCATCGAGCTGTGGCACGCCGAGTACGGATGTCCGCCCGCCGATGTCCGGGCCACCCCGGCCACCGAGTTGGGCCTGCCGTACTCACTCGACCGGCTCGACATCTATCGCGGCGGCCTGGTCGGCGACCGTACGGCACTGGACTGGCTCACCGGCACCGGGCTGTGCACGGGGCGGCCCGTACTGGTTCCGCACCACATGATTCACATGGCCCGCAACCTGACCCCGGGCTGGTCGCCTCTCGGCATGCGCAACGGCAGCAACGGGCTGGCCTCGGGCAACGACCTGGCCGAGGCGACCCTGCACGCCATCTACGAGGTTCTCGAGCGCAACTCGCTGGAGCACCTGACCAAGTCCGTCGAGGGACGTATCACCGTCGACCCGGCGACCGTCGACGAGCCCACCTGCGCCGAGCTGATTGACCGGATCCGGGCCACCGACGCGGTCTTCGAGATCACGATGGTGCCCAACCGCTGGGGCCTGCCCTGCTTCGTCGCGTACGTGTGGAGCTACGACTTTCCGGTGTTCTCGGTCGGCACGGGCGCACACTCGTCGGTCGGGGTGGCGCTGTCGCGGGCCATTACCGAGGCGGTACAGAGCCGGCTCACCGCGATCGCCGGCAGCCGCGACGACCTCGCGCCCATGTACGCGCACGTCCAGCGTGGTACCGGCCTCAAGCCGGTCGGGCCGCCGGAACTCGTCCCATTCGCCGATGTCGCGGACCGCGGTCACGTGGAGTTCGATGACGTCACCGAGGAGGTCTCCTGGATCAGCCGCCGCATCGAGGAGCACACCGGTGTCGAACCGATTCTGGTCGACTTGAGCACGGCCGACGACTTCGCGGTGGTCAAAGTCGTCGCGCCTGGCCTGCGCTTCGCCGACCGGCACGTGGTTCCGCGTCCCCGGTACTGAGGCCACGCGCCAGTCGATCCTTCGCGCACCGATCGACAGGCACTATCCGTCATCGCACAGGAGGCTCCGATGGACACAACACAAAGCCCGGTAGCCGTGGCAGGCACGTTGCACTCCCACGGCGATCGTTACCGCGTCTACGACGACCTGTTGGTGCCCGCCGACTTCGAGGCGGTGGCGGCGCTGTTCGAACGGCTGGAGCTCACGCCGCGTACGACGAACAAGTTCGAGAAGCTGGACGGGCCGAGCCTGCGCGGCCGCAGCGTCCAGCGGCGGCTGACGGCACCCGGGGCGGCGGACAGCCGCTGGGAGAACGCCGTGGTCGCGCGGGTGCGGGAGAACTTCGACCTGTTCCGGTCCGGCGGGGAGCCGGACGATCAGGTGACGATGGTCTTCACGCCATGGGGCTACCCGGGCGGATCTCAGTTGCACTGGCACAGGGACCAGGGCTCACAGAAGCTGGGCGCGTTCATCTACTACGTGCACCGGCGATGGCACGCGTCGTGGGGCGGCGCCCTGGCGATCCTCGACGCCGAGTCCCGCTCGGCCGAGCTGGCCGACGAGGAGATCATGGACAGTCCGCTCAACCCGGTCATCGTTATGCCCAAGCCCAATCGCCTCGTGCTCTTGGAGGCGAACACGCCACACTCGATTCAGCGGACCGACCTGAGTGCCGAGGGCATGCGATGCGCGTTCGCCGGGTTCGTCCTGGCCAGCCCTCATTAACTATTCTGACCTGCGCTGTCATTGGCCGAGGCGTTGGAAGCTGTTGTCTGCGGACGCGCGGTCGGCGCCGCGGGATCCGGCGAAGCCGAGGGCGCAGGCGCCAATGCCAGGGGCTGGCCTGGTCGGTGCTGTCGGTGACTACCAGCGCATCCTCACCGCGCTCGCTGACCGGGCCTGGCTCCATCAAGGCCCGCTGACCTGCCAGGAAATGGCCGCCGTGTTCGGCATGGACGTGCGGGTGGAGGCACTGCGGTCGAAAGCGAAACGCCTGGTCGCCCGCGGCTGGCCGGCCGAGCAGCAGCCGGGCCGGTACACCCTCGCGCAGGGTGTGGCCGTGCCAGGCGGCGGGTCATGAGCCCGATCATCGACCAGTAGATCAGCGCCTCGGTGCTGGTGGTGCGCCGCTCGAAGTCGCGTACCGGGCGGCGAGTTCGCATCGGGTGGGCGAGGAGCAGCCGCTCTCGCGGGCCACCTGCCTGATCGGCGGTCCACGTCCATGCGGTCCACGTGCCGTGTCAGGCCGGTGGTGCCAGGCGTTTTCACGCCCGCCCGGGGGCACGTCATCCGCCCCCGGCGTCCTCGGCCTCCCAGCGCAGCAGGTCGCCCGGCTGGCACTCGAGCACCTCGCAGAGCGCGGCGAGCGTCGCGAAGCGCACCGCCTTGGCGCGCCCGTTCTTGAGTACCGCCAGGTTGGCGGGCGTGATGCCGACGCGGTCCGCGAGCTCGCCCACGGACATCTTCCGCCTGGCCAGCATCACGTCGATGTCGACGGCGATCGGCATCAGATCACCTCGTCCAACTCGGCCTGCATCTGCGCCGCTTCGACGTCGCGCGCGACGGCCTGGGCGAGCAGCATCCGCAGCACGAGCACGATGAGCGCGACCCCCAGGATGGCCACGCCGACCCCGCCCATGATGAGGGTGACCCCCGGGTCGTCCCGCTGGCCCGGCGCATTGAGGGCCGTGACCGCGAACCACACGAGGGCAGCCGCCACGATGGCGCCGATCACGAGGTCCACGTAACGGAAGGCGGCGTGGGAGAACACGGTTCCGCGTCGCACCATCGTCACCAGCCGCCATACGCAGACCAGGGCGACCTGGGCCGACACCATGCCCAGGATCGTGGTCACGCGCAGCGGGGTGAGCGGGAGCGACCCGTCCTCCGGGTCGGCGGCCAACGCCCACACCATCGATGCCTGTACGAACACGGTGCCGGCGAGCACCACCACGAGCACGGCGCGCAGCGCACGAACTGCCAGCTTTCCCATGGTCCACCCTTCCATCGAGTTGCGATGGAAATCTATCGAATGTCGATAAGTGAAGCAAGGGCTGGGACGGAAGGTGGGTGACGGTTCGCGCCGTGACGGGACATCGCCGCCGCCCCTCCCGTGGCATGGCACACGCGCGAACCGTCTTGATCTTGTCGAAGCCGGCCTCGCTTGACCACAAAACGGACGCCCCCGACTACGCCGAGGCCCTGCCGCAGCCCCGACCACGGCAGCTCGGTGCGCATGGCGCGGCCGTGACCGCGCACGGATCCGGAGTGCCGAGGGAGCTCATACGGCCGGGCCCGTCCCTGACCGCCGTCGACGCCACCACCCTGGCCGTCACCCGCCGCTCCTACGACCCCTCGGGTGCGCACCAAGCCCAGTTCCTGGGTGGCGCCGGACGAGAACCACGGCTTCCTCGGCCAGCCCGCGGATCCCGTCACCGGCCTCGACCTGCTCGGCGCCCGCAACTACGACCCCGTCGTGGGCCGCTTCCTCACCCCGGACCCGGTCTTCCAGGCCGGTGACCCCGACCGGATGGGCGGCTGCGCCTACGCCGCCGACAATCCCGCCAGCAGCAGCGATCCCACGGGTTACGACGACTGGTACAACGACCCGTCCATGAACAAGTGCGCCATCGGCTGCGGCGGATCCAAGAAATCCGGCAGTGGGGGCGGCACCGGGACTTCCAGCGGCAGCGCGGGCGGCGGCGGGGGCAGTGTCACCCCGGCTGCGCCCGGAAACCCCACGACGTTGCCCACCTCGCCGCCGCGAAGCGCGCCGGCGCGCAGGTACGGGCCCGTGCGGCGGATGCGGAGGCGGCTGAGCCGAGTTCCCTCGAGACGGGGCGCCGGGGACGAGGCCCCCGGCGCGGGACTCACGCGCCCCACACAAAAGCCACTCCTGGCCGCAAGGCCTCGTCCGCAGCGGCAGCGATCGTCATCGATACCCGGTTGCCCAGGGGCACGAGGATTGAGGTCGGTCTCGGCCGGCGCACGGAATCTCCGGAAGCGGATGGCGCAGCGCACGCTCTTCCCGAACGGTGACGGCGTTCCGGCCCACTCCGCGAAGCAATCAGTCGCGACGGCCCGCTCTACCTGACCGGACCCTCATCCTCTCCTGGCTGTTCGTCAGGCATGTCCAGGATGGACTCCCGGGTGTAGTGAGGACTCCCTGAGGGTGGGGCTGCCCCAGGGGCCATGAGTTCGGTGAGGAGCCTGCTCAGGTCATCCGTGGACAGCGCCAGGCCCAGGGTCTGCACGATGCGCAGAGCGCAGTCCCGGATCGCCCGAGCGTCCTGCTCGGGCGCCGCCGTGCTCCTGATCTCGTCACACACTCGGCTGAACTGCTCAGCGCTGATCGTCGGCCGACTTACCGGTTGCGCCATGGTGCGCTCCTCCTGGAAGAACGGGTCTTTCCACCCGCTCTTCCAGAAAGCGCTGAGCACGCCCCAACGGCAACCGGAGAGAGCCGGTGCGCAGGCGATCGACGCGGTCGAGGCCGGCGGCGGCGTGCCGTCCATGGCGGTCGTGGCCAGTAGGGGCCGGCCCCGTTGGTGGGGGTGGGCCCGGGCAGGTGGGTTGTATCGGCTCGAGAGCCTTGATCGCTGCTGAGCCTGCTGATTGCCCTGGCTTCGTGAGGCGGGGCCTGTCGCAGTGCAGGACCGCCCCGTGGCAATGGGGGCAGGGGGATGCACAGCCGGTATGCCACTGTGGGAGGTGTCGCCATTCGGGACGCGCAGGCTCGTCCGTTGGGGTTGTTGCTGCGGGTCGCGCGCGGGCCGCAGGCCAGGAGGCGGGAGGTTCAGGGACAGGAAGGGCGTCGGCTGTGCGGGTCTGGCCTGCACGGTACTCCGGTGACGAGTGGCGCTTCTCGCTGGAAGACCCGGACCGTGCTCCGGTCGAGGGAAGCACACCGGCAGTGGCGATCATCAACATCAAGGCCGACCGCTGCCTGTCCCAGAAGACAACGGGCAAGCACCGAACTGGTCCTCGCCGACTGCGACGATGGAGCCCGCCTTGGCCGTTCACGCCTGACGCCATGGCTGCACCACGTCTGTACCAGCGAAGGCGGCCCACGACGCAGAGGGTCTGTCCAGTTATCGACCCTGTCTCGCATTCGGTGGTGACGGAGGGTGTCGCTGGCGGAGGAGGATGCGGTGGCGAACCTATGGCAGGCCCCTGACAGGTCGAGGAACTCGATCGCGTGCTCGATCCGGTTGACCGCTGGTGCCACCGGCGACTCGCGGCGGAAGGCTTCCCCCATCGCCCGGAAGGCGACCTCGGGACGGTGCAGCGGGTTCTGGGTCACTCTCGTGGCGATCTCGTCATCCCGGGTCAGCTCCTTTACAGCCCGCACCTTGTCCTCCGCGGGGACCTGAGAGGCCACCGCCGGGCGGCGCCGGAAGCGCCTGGCCGCGGCGGTGTCCCGCCGGTTCGGGACGAGGATGTCCAGGACGTTGCCGTCCACGTCGACGGCCCCCCAGAGGTACGTCTGCTCTCCGTCGATCTTGACGGGCGGCGAGGTGGTCGGCACGCGTGGTCTCATCGGCGGGATCTCCGCCTGTCGTCGGCGACAGCCCAGTCTGGCGGGTGCTCCGGTGCTCGGGTGCTTTGGTGCTCGGGTGCTTTGGTGCCCCCGGGCGGTGCGCGGTGTTCCGTGTTCGGCCCGGGGGCGGTTTTGGCGGGTTCAGGAGGTGGGGGCGACGAGCATGTGCTCGGTTCCGAGGTGGTTGGTGCCGGTGTCGGTGTACATGGTGGTTTCGCCGTCGGACCAGCGGGTGACGAGGTCGTCGGTGCGGTTGTTGCCGGTGTAGTCGCCGGTGGTCATGGCCGCGTCGTGGGTCCAGGTCTCGTTGGGGTTCAGGATGCGCTGCTCGGTGCCGAGGCCCGATGTGGTGGTGCCGACGTAGTTGTCGAGTTCGCCGTCGGTCCAGCGGACCATGAGGTCCCACTTCTGGTTGCCGGAGAATTCACCGGCGGTCAGGAGTGTGGCGTCTTTCCAGGTGTCGTTCTTCGGCTTCAGTTGGTGTTCCTGGCCGAAGGTGCCGGCGCTGACGTTGGTGTAGAGGGTCAGCTCGCCGTCGATCCAGCGGACGACCACGTCGGTGGCGTACTGGGAGGCGGCGAAGCGGCCGGCGGCGATCT
>NZ_JBHYKH010000005.1:13870-26771 GCF_042741275.1 Streptomyces sp. NPDC058964 | reverse complement strand
TGTGGTTTTGGGGGGGGTGTGTTTGTTGTGTTTGTGGTGGTGGTCGCCTGTCTTACGTGGGTCTTTCGGGTGGGTGGGGTTTGGGGGGGGGGGCTACGCGGCCGGCGGCGATCTGAGTGGCGTTCTTCCAGAGGCCGTTGGGTTTGATCATCTGGGTGCCGGCCCAGTTCAGTCCCTTGGTGCCGACGTCGCCGTAGAGTGTCACCTCTCCGTCGGACCAGCGGACCAGCAGGTCGAACCGGTTGGACCCGGTGAAGTCGCCTGCGGTGATGGTCCTGGCGTTCGTCCAGGTGTCGTTCTTGGGTAGCAGTTGCCGTTCGGGGTCGTAGCCGCCGTGTCCGTTGCCGGGGTAGAGGGTGACCTCGCCGTCGGTCCAGACCACGATCATGTCGCTGTGGCCGGTCTGGCGGAAGTCGCCCGAGGCCAGCAACTTGGCGTGCTGCCAGGTGGGTGCGGGGCCGGGCAGCCAGGGGTCCCCGGACGGCTGGTACGGCGGTTTGTGGTCATCCACGTTCCGGTGAGCGGCGGCGTCGGCGAACAGGTCCTGGGCGTCCTTGCCGTAGACCGGCGCGTACGTCACCCAGTCGTCGTTGGCGTCGTTGCCGCCGCCGTTGTATCCGCCGGTGTTGCCGATGACCTTGCCGGTGCCGTTGGTGCTGTTGTAGTCCTCGATCCACGGGCCGCCGGAGACACCGCCGTAGAAGCCCTTGCAGGTCATGCGCATCTGCCTGAAGCCCGGCAGTTGGGAGGTGCTGACGGGGCAGCGGACCGGCACATGGTCGGGGTTGACGCTGACGTCATCGGGATAACCGATGACGGTGACCTTGTGGTGGTAGCTGTTGGTCGGCGTGAACGTCAGGGATCCCGTGACATCCTCCACCTTGCCCCGGCTGTTGGAGCCGACCTGAGCGAAGGCCAGGTCGAGGTCGGAAACCGCCTTCTTGCTGTTCCTCTCGTAGCGCGGGTCTATGTAGAGCTGGGACACCGGGAACACGCCGTCCGGCTGCTCGGCGGCGGGCTTGCCGATGCGGTATCGCGGCACGAAGATGCGGTGAGTGGCTGACTTCAGGCCGAGGCCGCAGTGTCCGGCGGTCAGCACGATGTCCTTGGCGGCCGTGTGCACGACGCTGCCCGTGCAGTACGTCTTCTTGCCGCCGAGCTGCCGGCCGTCATAGAAGAACGTGCCGATCATCGGGTGGCCGAGGAAGTGCTCCGGGGTGGGGGTGCCTGATGGCGGCGGCCGGTGCGTGACGGCGTTTCCCGCGGTGATGCCGTGCTTCGAGGCGGCCGGAGCGGGGTCCGGCAGGGTATCGACCGGGACGGCGTCGGACATGCGCTCCGCCGTCCAGTACTTCTCCTCCTCGCTCAGACTCGGCCCCGACGGGGGAGAGGTGGTCGGTTCGGCGGGCTGCGTCGAGGAGTTAGAGGGGGTGGCGGAGTCGGTCGGGTCGACGGCCCCCGCGACTGTCGATGACGGCGAGGGCGCGGGCAGCGCCGGCGGGAGCCGAGGCCCGGTGCCGGGAGTCTCCGGTGATGCGGAGGCCGTCGGTGGGGCGGAGACCACTGGGGACGGATCGCCTGTCCCGGCCCATGCCGTCCCGGCGCCGAGAATTCCTACACCCAGTCCCAGAGCGAGGGCTGGAATCCATCTGTGTCTGGAACGCAAGAAGATGCCTTTCCGTCTTGGAGAGGGCCGAACGGTGAGCGGGCCCCGAACTACCCAGAACTCGCACATATGTTCGTTCGAGTGGCGATAGTGTACTACTGAGTAATAACTGGCAAGTCATCAAATAAGAGGACAGGGTGTGGCGATGGACCGACTCCGCAGGACCGCGTGGGCGGCACTCCCCCTCCTGCTCCCCTTCCTGGCAGCCGGGCCGGCCTCGGCCTCCCCGCCCGGACCCTCGCTCCCGTTCGGAAGTGTCCGCTCGGTGCATCCCGGCGACACACTGACCGTCAACACCGAGGCCAGCGATGTCACTTACCTCGCAACCATCAACTCCCCCGCGTTCGTTGCGGCAGGGAAGCTGCGCATGATGCATCCGGTGCTGACCACCACCGTCACCATCGCCTGCGACGCCCGTCCCGGCACCTACCCGGTGACGCGGCGTGGCGCCGGAGACGTGGGCCCGGACGAGCATCCGTTCCGCTGGGCACGGGTGCGCGTGGAACCCGCCGACGAGGCGGCACGCCGCGCCTGCCGGAACAAGGTCAGGAAACTGCCTCCGCCCAGGCTGGAGGAACGCTGGGCTCCGGACAGAACGTGGCCCCAGTCGGAATGGGACGTGCGGACCTTCCGGGCCGGCAGCCGCATTACGATCACGGACAACGACGACGAGGGATCGGACGGAGACATCACCCTCACCTCCCGCGCCTTCACCGACCGCCCCGTTCTGCGCGGCGCCAAAGCCGTCCTGACCGCCACCACCACCCTGACCTGCGACTCCGCACCCGGCATCTACGTCGTCTACCGGCACGACGTCGACCAGACCGGCCCCGACAAACCCTGGGCCCGACTGCGCATCGCCCCCGCCGCCCCCGGAAAGAAGTGCCTGGCACAGCACTCGACCGGGTCATCCCGCACTGCCACGCTGGCCTGGGCCGCCGGTGGCGTACTCCTCACCGCCGCAGCCGGCACCGCGCTCCTTCTGCGGGCCCGCTCCCGCCGCACGACCTCCGCCTGAGCACGCATCACCACTCGTCGCCCAGCCTGAAGCAGCCGCGGGGTCTGTCCAGTGAACGGCCCTGTCTCGCATGGGGTGGTGACGGAGGGTGATGGGGTCGTTGACATTCATGTGAATGACGTCAACGAGCTTGTACAGACGGTGTTTTCAGGGCTGTCCCCGCTGGTCATCGAGGATGTGGGCGAGGAGGGTGAGTGAATCGTGGTGCGGGCACGGACCCCGGAGGACACCGCGGTCCGTCCGGTGTACGGGGCATCGTCGGGACGCGTGCACGGCCATCACTGGCGGACGGTGGCCGACGTACCGGTCGACGCGCGCCGGGTGGTGGTCCGCGTGCGGATCCCCGTGGTCAGTGATGAACCGGCGTCTCAGAACTTGCCCGTGAGCTGCCGCGTCCGGCCACCTGACTGGTGGGCTGCTTCCGCGAGGAAGCTCTCGGCGAGAACTCGGGGCAGTAGACGATCACCGTCCGCGTGGTGCAGTGCGGGCGGGTTGCGTGGCCGGCCTCGTCCGTGCCGTGGCCCGCGATGCAGTAGTCCCTGATCCGTCTCCCCGACCGACCATGCCACCGACCGCTGACAATCGGCCGGCGATCATCCCGTCGCCCAGGGCCAGAGCTCTTCGGGGTTCCGTACTGCCCGGATGCGGTGATCCCCTCGACGGATGGCCGGCCTGCCTCACTGAGGCGAGGGCCCGGACGAGGCAAGCAGCTCTTGCAGGTCACGTACGAGGAGCAGTTCGTAGCGGTCGAGGGCGGCGAGGTTGTCGAAGATCCTTCGCGCAGTGGCCTCCTGACGTTCCAGGTTCGAGTCGAAGTCCCGGACGGCGAACAACGAGTCGTAGCGCTCGAAGGACATGCCATGGTCCTCCTCGCGGAGAGGGATCCGGTGGGCGCCCGCGCGAAGCACCCATGGCCTGGGGTCTATGCGGGCGGCAGTCTGTGCCGCTTCGGCGTCATCGCCGAAGTTCACCACGAGCTCGAAACAGATCGCCACGGTTCTTCTGCCTCCCCAGCCCCACGGCCTCACGCAGCCCGCGTTTCAGTACGTTCGACCAGGATGCCATTCTCGAACCTGGCGCCCGCGCGGACCAGGCGCACCAGGTGGGATCCGGTGATCGCCCGTCAGTGGGCCTGGGCGGACTCGACGAGCTTGAACACCATCGAGAACGCCGGCGGGCCTGGTGAGCGGGGCGCCCAGGCGCAGACCGAGAAGCAGGACAGCCGCAGCGGCGAACGTGAACGCGTCCCAGGCCAGGGCCCATGCCGCGCCGCTGGCCGCGACGACGAATCCGCCGACGACCGGGCCCAGGACCTTCACCGCGTTGATCGGCAGCCTGAGCAGTGCGCTGGCCTGCTGCAACTGCTCCGTTGGAACGATCTGCGCGATGGCCCCCTGCGTGGCAGGCACGATGAAAGAGGCTGCGGTTCCCGAGAGGAATCCACACGCCGCGATCGACACCGTGGTCGCATGTCCACTGGCCACGATGCCCGCCAGTGCTCCCTGCGCCCCGGCCGCCAGCAGATTGCCGAGGAAGAGAACCCGGCTTCGGGACACGCGGTCCGCGAAGAGACCGTCCACGAGGAGGAACACGATCGTGGGGATGGTGTTCGTGGCGAGGACCAGGCCAAGAGATCCGGCTCCTCCTCCTTGCTCGATGACGGAGTAGGCCAGCGCGAGAGGGGCCATTGCCTCCCCGTCCAGGTCGAGACGAGCGGCGTTGCGCGCACCACTCCCAGCAGCTCCACCATCTCGCCGGAGCCTGCCTGACCGGTCTGCTCAAGGGCATCGAGAGCGAGGGCCAAGCGGCTTGGGCCACAGTGAATCCCGTGCCGCACAGAGGGTGGGGCACGGGAGGTGAACATGTCTTTGAGGACCGACCTCTACGCAGATATCAAGGAATTCCTCCTGGCCAAGTGCGATGCCGACCCGGATGAAATCTCCGTGGAATCCGATCTGTACTACGACATCGGCATCGACTCACTCGACCTCGTCGCCATGGCGCAGACCCTTCAGGGTGCGTACGGCATCTCGATGGACGACGAGCGCTTCTTCGGTTCGATCCGCACCGTCGGCGACGTCCTGGACTTCGCCGTCTCCAAGATCGAAACCGCAGCAATCGCCTAGATCACGGGGAGACTCTGCATTGCCTGCCTACATCACCGCCATGGGACGTTTCCTGCCCGGCGAACCGGTGCCCAACGAGGAGATCGAGGACTACATCGGCAGCGTGGGCCAAGCGAGTTCGGGGCTGCGCGAGCTGACACTCGCCAACTGCGGGATCAAGTCACGGCACTACGCCATCGACAAGCAGCAAAAGACCCTGTTCTCCAACACCGACATGGCGGTCGCGGCGATCCGCCAGGCGGTGGACCGCTCGGACATCACCCTCGACGACATCGACCTCATCGCGGCGGCCACCACCGTCCCGGATCTCATCGCGCCCGGCATCGCCAGCGGCATCCACGGCGAACTGGGCAGTCCGCCCTGCGAGATCGTCACCACTCACGGCATCTGCAGCTCCGGGATGATGGCGCTCAAGAACGCCTACCTCCAGGTGGCGGCCGGGGAGAAGAAGAACGCGGTCGCCTCCGCGTCCGAACTGGCCTCGCGTTTCATGAGGAGCGACCGGTTCGCCGACGTCCGGCCGGTCTCGGACGACGGTGCCATCGCCATGGAGATGGCGTTCCTGCGCTACATGCTCTCGGACGGCGCCGGCGCCGCGGTGGTACAGGACCGCCCGGCGGCCGACGGGGTGAGCCTGCGGATCGACTGGATCTCGCTCACCTCCTACGCCAACACCGAGAAGACCTGCATGTACATGGGCTCGGCCGACAACTCGGCGGAGCAGACCTGGTGGGACTACCCCTCCGCGGCCGAGGCCGGCGCCGACGGTGCGCTGGCGCTGCGCCAGAACCTGGGCCTGCTGCCGCACCTCGTGCGGCTCGGGGTCAAGGAGTACCAGCGGCTGCTCGACGAGGGCCGCTTCGACCCGGACGAGCTCGCCTGGTTCCCCGCGCACTACTCCAGCGAGCGCATGAAGTCCATGGTGGTCAAGGAGATCGAGCACAAGAAGGTCAGGGGTCCCTCCCTCGAGAAGTGGTACAGCAATCTGCCCCGGGTCGGGAACATGGGCTCCGCCAGCATCTACGTGATCCTGGAGGAGATGCTCAGTGAGGGTCTGGTGTCCCCCGGCGACAAACTCCTGGTGATGGTCCCCGAGTCCGGCCGGTTCGCGGTGTCCTTCGCGCATCTGACGGCCGTCTCCGCCGGGGAGGCCTGAGGTCATGGGGGCACAGCCCCGAGTGACGGTCTACTGGTACTCACAGACCGGTCAGCTCCTGGAATCCGTCTCCGCCGTCACCGACCCGCTGGAAAAGGCGGGTTGGGACATACGCAAGGTCGAGATCAGGCCGCGGGAACCCTTTCCCTTCCCCTGGCCCCTGCGCCGCTTCTTCGGCGTCTTCCCCGCCTCCGTCGACCCCGACGGGGCACCCGAGATCACCGCCCGGCCGCCGGTGGCCGAGGATGACGATGCGGACCTGGTCGTCTTTGCCTTCCCCGTCTGGTACTTGGCTCCGGCGCTGCCCATGCGGGCGCTCGTCGGCGCCGAGCCGAAGGCGTTCGACGGGCGTGCCGTCGTCGGCCTGGTGGCCTGCCGGAACATGTGGTACTCGGCCGCCGTCGAGGTGCAGCGGCTGTTCCAGGCCGCGGGCGGCCGCTACTTGGGCACGATCGCCGCAGTGGACACCGCCTCCGCCGGGGTCACCTTCGTCACCACGCTGCGCTGGCTGCTCGCCGGCAAGCGGGAGGCGTCCTGGGGGTTCCCGCGCGCCGGTGTCGGCATGGACGAGCTGGACCGGCTCGCGCTCCTCGGCGAGCGCATCGCCGAACTCGCCCCGGCGCAACCCGAACTCGCCCCCGAACAGGCCGAACTCGGCGCGGAACAGGCCGAACCCGCCTCCCGCACCGCTTCCGAGGAGGCCTTGGCCGACCGGGTCCGCGCCGTTCTCGCCGCCCACGACGCGGCCCCCGTGCACTATCCGCTTGCCGCGGCCGACCTCCTGGCCGGGAAGGTCTTCCGGGTTTGGGGCCGGGCCATCCGCGCCGCCGGACGGCGTGGTGAGGCCCCACGCACCGCGCTCACCGGGGTGTTCGTGCTCTGGCTGGCCGGCGCCATCCTGGCCGGGCTGCCCGCAGTCGTCGTCGCCCGCGTCCTGTTCAAGGCCGGCTTCGACGCCGCGGGGGCCCGGCGCCTGGCGCCGGTCGTCGCCGGTCTTGCGGAGGTGCGCCGATGACTGCAGCCGTACCGCATCCGCCGGAGGCCGCCGAGCAGGTGAAGGCCGACGTCGTGGTGGTCGGTGCCGGGCCCACCGGCCTTGCCGCGGCCCACTTCCTCGCCGGACTCGGCGTACGCACGGTCGTCCTGGAACAGCGCCCGGCACCGTCCGGCCATCCACGCGCCACGGTGATCAACTCGCGCACCATGGAGCTGCTCAGGCACCTGGGCGTCGATACCGAGGTGCGCCGTGCCGGCGTGTCCCTGGAGAACACGGCACGCATCACCTGGTGCACCGAGCTCGCCGGCACCGAACTCGCCGCCCTCGACATCATCGATTCGGCGCACGCCCTGATGCAGCGAGTGGCCAACAGCCCGGCACTTCCCGTCATCTGCTCGCAGAACCGGGTGGAAGCGCTGCTCGTCGACCGGCTCCCCGAGGACGCACGAGTGATCCGCGGCGTCAGGGCCGAGGAGCTGACCCGGACTCCGACCGGTGTCAGGGTGACGGCCTCGGGCGAGCATCCCACCGTCGTCGAGGCCCGCTACGCCGTCCTGGCCGAGGGGCTGCACGGCCCGCTGCGCGAGACGGTGGGCCTGCGGCGGACCGCGGCCACGCCCCTCGGCAGGCTCCTCGACATCCATTTCACCGCCGACCTCTCGCCCTGGACGGCCGGCCGGGAGAGCGCCCTGTACTGGGTGCTCAACGACACCGTGCGGGGCGTCCTGATCACCGTGGACCCCAAGCGCGGCGAATGGCTCCTGGAGATCCCCGCCCTCACCCCCGACGAGGAACACACCTACTTCGAGGCGGAAGTCGATCACCACAAGCTGATCGAGGCCGCCATCGGCGAGTCGGGCGAAGCACTCGGGGGGCTGCGCATCCACTCCGTACGGAACTGGGTGATGGGCTCCACCGGGCTCGCCTCCTGGCGCAGCGCCGACGGCCGGGTGCTCGCCGCAGGAGACGCCGCCCACACCTTCCCGCCCACCGGGGGCTTCGGCATGAACACCGGCATCCAGGACGCCCACAACCTCGCCTGGAAGCTGGCCGCGGTACTGCGCGGCGGTGCCCCCGACACGCTGCTCGACTCGTACGAGCGTGAGCGGCGCCCGGTCGCGGAGTTCAACGCCCGGTACAGCGAGCACAACGCCCTCCAGAAGCGGGCGCTGCTCCAATCCGACGCCGACCCGGCGGAGTTCGCCCGAAACATCGAACAGCATCGGCCGCACTTCGACTTCGAGGGGCAGACGCTGGGTTTCACCTACGCACCAGGCCCCGGCGAGCCGGTGGTCCAGGACATAGTGAACTATCGGCCGACCGCCCAGGCCGGCCACCGGGCCCCGCACGCCTGGCTCGACCGGGCCGGCGACCGGATCTCCACGACCGACCTGGCCCGCACCGGCTTCGCCCTGCTCACCGGGGCGGAGGGAGCCGTCTGGCAGCAAGTGGCGCAGGAGACCCCGACCGTCCTGGGCCTGCCCCTCACAGCAGCCGTGATCACCGCGGACGGGGCCCAACTGCGCGATGTCAGCGGAGCCTTCGCCGACAGCTACGCCCTGCATGGGGCGCAAGCGGTTCTCGTACGGCCCGACGGCCATGTCCTCGCCCGGCTGCCCGGCGTCGCACCACGGCAGGAACTCCGGCAGGCCGTCGACCGAATAGTCAACAGCGGGCCGGTGCCCGCACGAGCGGAAGGGCCCTCATGACGGCCGGACCCACCTTCTCTCCGGAGCGATTGGCGGGACTGCGCTCCGGCGTACTCCCCGAGGTCCGCGCCGCCCTCGCCGGGCTGCCGCGCGAGGACCTGGCGGCCTGGCTGGCCACACCCGAGGGCGAGGACGTGCTGCGCACAGTCTTCGAGCAGATGCCCGAGCGCTACACCGGAGGCCCCATGGACGGTCCGCAGACCGCCCGTTGGGAGGTCGGAAGGCCGCCGGCCGACACCGTCGCGTACGACCTCGTACTGACCGAGGACACCTGCGACGTGCGCGAGACGGGGATCTCGGGCGCCCCCGCGGTCACCCTCGCCCTCGACGCGGTCAGCTTCGTGGAGATGGCCTCCGCCGCGGCCCAGGGTATGGATCTGCTGCTCAAGGGCAGACTGCACATCCAGGGTGACGTGCGCCTCGCGATGCGGATGGAGTCTCTCTTCGGGCTCGCCGAGCCGGGTGAGTCCGTATGAGTACCGCCCCCGGGCGCCACCGGGTGGTGGTGACGGGCATCGGCATGGTCAACCCGCTCGGCATCGGCACCGAGACGGTCTGGACGCGGCTGCTCGCCGGAACCTCCGGCGTGGGACCGATCCAGGGCTTCGACGCCGACCGGCTGCCGGTGCGTATCGCCGCCGAGGTGACGGACTTCGACCCGACCGACTGGCTGACCCCCAAAGAGGCCAGACGCCTCGACCGGTTCTGCCACTTCGCGATCGCCGCGGCCGAACTCGCCGTGGAGCGCGCGGGCCTCGACGGCATCGACCGGGACGGCGCAGCCACCGTGATCGGCAGCGCCATCGGCGGCGCCGCCACCATGAGGGAGGGGGTGCTGAAGGACGCGGCGGCACCCCGGATGGTCTCCCCCTTCTTCGTGCCCAGCTCCATCGTCAACATGGGCGCGGGCACGGTCGCCCAGCGCTTCGGCTTCCGCGGCCCCGGCGCCGCACCGGTCACCGCCTGCGCCTCCTCGGCCGACGCGATCGGGCAGGCCTACCGCATGGTCCGCGACGGCTATGCCGGGGCCGCACTGGCGGGCGGCTCCGAGGCATGCATCGCCTCGCCGCTGATCGCGGGCTTCGCCAACCTGCGCGCGCTGTCCCGCCGCAACGACGAACCCCGCCGAGCCTCCCGCCCGTTCACCGCGGACCGGGACGGTTTCGTCATGGGGGAGGGCGCCACCATGCTGCTCCTGGAGACCGCGGAGTCGGCCGAGGCGCGGGGCGCGTACGTCTACGCCGAGATCTGCGGCTACGGCCAGACCAGCGACGCCTACCACGTCACCGCCCCCGATCCCACCGGGCAGGGTGCCGCCCGCGCCATGCTCGCCGCGCTGCGCGAGGCCGGCCTCAAGCCCGGCGAGATCGAGCACGTCAACGCCCATGGCACCTCGACCCCGTTCTCCGACGCCGCCGAGACGAAGGCGATCAAGTCCGCCTTCGGCAGGCACAGCGGGAACCTGGCCGTCAGCTCCACCAAGTCGATGACCGGCCATCTGCTGGGCGCGGCCGGCGCGACCGAGACGGCGTTCTGCGCCCTCGCCATCGACCGCGGGGTCATCCCGCCCACCATCAACCAGGACGCGGCCGATCCCGAGTGCGACCTCGACTACGTGCCGAACACCGCCCGTCCGTACGCGCTGCAGGCGGCCCTCTCCAATTCCTTCGCCTTCGGCGGGCAGAACGTCTCGCTCGCCCTCCAACGCTTCGTCAGGGAGTGACCCCACCCGTGTCCATGGAGCTCGCCCCGGAAGCCACCTGCAAGGTTCGGTGTGCATCGAGGTCGGGGGCAAGGAGATCCTCGCCGAGCCGGGCAAGGCCCATGTCGTGCCGCCGGGCGTTTCGCACCGCATCGTCAACCGTCACCAGCACACCGCGGCAGGCGTGTTCAGCACCCTGACGCCCGCCCTGCGCGCCGACGAACTCCTGGAGAGTCTCTGGGGCCTGGCCGGCGACGGCCACACCAACCGCAAGGCCACCCCCATGTGCTGCGGGCCGCGGTCATCGCCCGCGAGCTCGACGAGTTCGCCCTCGCAAAGCCCCCAAGCGGATGCAGGACCTGGTCTTCGGCCTGCTCGCACCGGTGGGCCGGCCCCTCGACCACCAAGGCCCGCATGTCCCGTTGGACCGCTGGCCGAGTCCGCGGCGCCACTCGTGACCGCACCTCAGGAAGGCTCCTCGATGACGCAGGTCTCCACCGCCCCCATGGCCACCGCGGCCCCCGGTCCCACCGGCCGGCTGCGCGCCCTGCTCGCGATGTCCGGCAACCCGCTGAACTACCTCACCGGGCTGCGCGACCAGTACGGCCCCGTCGTGCGCATCCCGCTCGCCTCGAGCGAGTTGTACATGATCAGCGACCCGGAGGCGGTCCACGAGGTCCTGGTCACGTCGCACCGCAACTTCGGGAAAGACGTCATGAGCGCCGGACGCGGCAAGTGGGCCGCCCCGCTCGAGGTGATCCTCGGCAACGGCCTGGTCACCAGCGACGGCAAGTTCCACCGCAAGCAGCGCAGGCTGATACAGCCGATGTTCCATCACGAACGCATCGCCGGCTACGGCCGTGCCTTTGCCGAGCTCTCCGACGACATCCAGTCCGGCTGGAAGGACGGGGACCGGCTCGATCTGCAGGCCGAGATGACCGAGCTGACCCTCGCCATCGTGGCCCGCACGCTCTTCGACGTCTCGCTCGACAGCGATGTGGCCCGCACCATCGCCGCCATCCCGCGCCACGAGGGTCCGCTGCGCTGGGATTCCCTGCCCTTCGCCCGCCATCTGGCGAAGCTGCCGCTGCCCGGCAACAAGCGCTTCTACGAGGCCCGGGACAACCTCGATGCCATCGTCTACCGGCTCATGGCGGAGCGCAGGCAGGGCGACGGCCAGGGCACCGACCTGCTCTCACTGCTGCTCGCGGCGCGCGACGCCGACACCGGGGAGCCGATGGAGGACCGCCAGGTACGGGACGAGGCGATCACCCTCCTCATGGCCGGCCACGAGACCACGGCCAGCGCTCTCACCTGGGCCTACCACCTGCTCGGCAGCCACCCCGAGGCACGGGAGCGCATGCACGAGGAGATCGACGAGGTGCTCGGCGACCGGCTGCCCACGGTCGAGGACCTGCCACGCCTCGTCTGGACCGACGCGGTCCTCTCCGAGGTGATACGCCTCTACCCGCCGGTCATGGGCCTCGCCCGCCGTCCCCTGGACGACTTCGAGGTCTGCGGCCACCGCGTCCCCAAGGACAGCTTCGTCGGGATCATCCCGTGGGTCGTCCACCGCGATCCCCGGTGGTGGCCGCAGCCGGAGCTCTTCGCCCCGCAGCGCTGGCTCGAAATCCCGCGGTCCGCCGGCGCGGCGGACGAGCTCACCGGTCACGCGGTACGGCCCGGACGCCCGCGCCTCGCCTATCTTCCCTTCGGCGGCGGTCCGCGGCAGTGCATAGGCAATACCTTCTCGCGGATGGAGGGCGTCATGGCGCTGGCCACCCTGGGGCGGCACTGGGAGTTCGAGCCCGTTCCCGGGTTCGCGGTCGACCCGCTGGCAAGGATCACGATCCGGCCGCGGCACGGTCTGCCGATGTCCGCCAGGCGCCGCGGAACGTGTGGCGTCCACGAATGAGTCCGGCGGCTTCCTGGGGCATCTCACGGAGTCATGCCGGGCACCTCATCACCCCCTTCCTCGGACCGATCGGTGCGGCCGGACCCGATCGACCTGAAGGCGAGCAACTGAGAAGGACGACATCAGCGAGCGCATTGCCGACTGGCCCCCAACGCAGCGCCCAAGACCCCACCTGCGCGAAGTCTGTCAACGCGACGACCACCCTCGCCGTGATCACCAGCCAGCATCACAGACACAAATCCGAAGGGAATACCCGCACATGTCCAACAACACCCAGATCGCACTCGACAAAGAAGAACTGCGCTCCCTCGTCGCCGACGTCCTCGAGCTCGACGTGGAGGAGGTCACGGACGACGCCGATCTCGTGCAGGACCTGGAGGTCGACTCACTGATGGCGCTGGCGATCATCGTCCGGCTTGACAGGCAGTACGGCGTCAAGCTGCAGGAGAGCGACTTCAGGCAGGTCTCGTCGCTCATCGAAGTCCTTCAGCTGATCACGGACAAGCGCACCGCGCAGGCCGCATCCTGACCTGCCCGCGGCTCATGCGGTGGGGGGGGGGGGGGGCCGCCGGCGCCCCCCCCCCCCCCCCCCCCCCCCCACACAACCCCCAC
>NZ_JBHYKH010000005.1:0-13860 GCF_042741275.1 Streptomyces sp. NPDC058964 | reverse complement strand
CGGCCCGCGGAACAGGCGGTGGGCGGTGCCCCCCCTACTCCGCAGCACACCGCCCCACCGCACCCTCACAGACCCTGCTTGCAGGTCTTTTCAGGAGAAAGACATGCCAGACACCCAGCGGGATACCGGAGCCCGCGTCGTCCCCCACCGCGTCGACGTCGCGTCTCCGGAGGAGGTCCGGGCGTTCACCGACGCCGCGGAGAGTGAGCTCGGCCCGATCGGCGCCGTGGTGGCCTCCGCGGGAGCGGTACGTGACAACCCCCCTGGTGAGGATGACCGGCGAGGACCGGGGCGATGTCATGGCGGCCGACCTCGACGGCACCTACGACATGTGCCGCTCGGCCGTCTTCTCGTTCATGAAGCGCCGCGCCGGCTGTGTGGTGACGCTGTCGTCCATGGCCGGGGTTCACGGCAACGCCGCGCAGACCAACTACGCGGCTTCCGAGGCGGGGATCATCGGCCTCACCAAGTCCCTGGCCAAGGAGTGCGGAAAGTACGGCGTACGCGCCAGTGCCGTGGCGCCCGGCCTCATCGAGACCGACATGACCACCGGCCTGACCGAGGCGGTCAAGGAGGACATTCCCGACGGCGTTCCGCTCGGCCGCTTCGGCACCCCCGACGACGTCGCCGGCCTGGGCTCCGTCCTCGTCTCCGACCGCGCCCGCTGCATCTCCGGCCGGGTCCTGGCGTGGACGGCGGCCTGGTGATTCGAGCACACCCTTCCCCGATCCATCGACCATGAGAGAAACCGTGTCTGTCGCACCTGCTTCGCCCCTTCGCGACCACGCCCGGCGCGGCTGGTGGCGCGGAGTGATGGCGCTGCCGTTGGCGCCTGTCGTGGCCCTGCACCTGGCCCACCGCGTCTGCCACCCTGCCCCCGCCGCACCGCACCACACCCCGGCTCGTTTCCGGCTCTCCCCGCGGGAGATCCGGATCCCGCACCGCAACGGGCGGCTTTCACTGGCCGCTTGGGTGTGCCGGGCGGACCCGCAGCGCGTGGTCATCCTCGGGCACGGCCTGGGGCAGGAGAAGTCTCACGCCCTCTCACACGCGCGCATGCTGCACCGCGCCGGATTCACCGTGGTGTTGTTCGACTTCCGGAACCACGGCGGCAGCACCAGGGACCGCGGCCTGACCCGGTTCCTGAACCGTTACGTCGAGGACGTGCGCACGGTGGTCGACCACGTACGGAGCCTGCCCGAGCACGCGGGGTGCCGGATGGTGCTCTACGGGTTCTCGCTGGCCACCTTCGCGATGCTGCAGTCCATGACGCTTCCGGGCGGCGCGGTGGACGCGGCGGTCTTCGACGGCGGGCCGGCGCTCAGCGTACCCGCGACCGCACGCCGGCTGCTGGGCGCCGGCGCACTGCCGCTGCCGGCGATCGCCCGCGGCCGGCCGACACGCGATGCGGTTCAGGCGCTGTTCGGGCAGATCGGCAGGGTGACCATGGGCACACCCGCGCCGTGGCCGCCGCCCGCAGGTCACCCCGTGTGCGACAGGACCCCGATGCTGTTCGTCTCCGGTGCCGCCGACCCGATCGTACCGACCGAGGAGGCAAGGCGGCTGGCCCGGCCGTACGCACGAGCCGAGCTGCTGGTGATCCCGCGGGCGGGTCATCTCCAGACGATGGCGATGGACCGCGAGCTGTACCGCGGCACGGTCCTGGAATTCCTCGAACGCTCTTTGACCACACAGGAAGGACACCCGGACCGATGAGGCTCGGACTCAATCTCCGCTACCTAGGGCACCTGGGCGCCGGAGCCCGGCCGCGGGAATCCGCTCAGTACGTTCGCGAGGCCGAGCGCCTGGGCTTCTCGGTGGCCTGGACTGCCGAAGCGTTCAGCTCGGACACCGTCTCGCTGCTCGGCTGGCTCGCCGCGCAGACCTCGCGCATCGATCTGGGCACGGCGGTGATGCAGATCCCCGCCCGCACCCCCGCGATGACGGCGATGACCGCCGCCACCCTCGACCTGCTCTCCGAAGGCCGCTTCCGCCTCGGACTCGGAGTGTCCGGGCCGCAGGTCGCCGAGGGCTGGCACGGCGCCCGGTTCGAAAAGCCGCTGGCACGCACCCGCGAGTACGTCGACGTCGTCAGGATGGCCCTGCAGCGCAAGACCGTCGCCTACGACGGAGAGCACTGCCGCTTGCCGCTCCCGGACGGCCCCGGCAAGGCCATCCAGCTGGGCATGCGCCCTCGGCGCAAGCACGTACCGGTCTACCTCGCGGCCGTCGGCCCGGCCAACATGCGCCTGGCGGGCGAGATCGCGGACGGCTGGCTCTCCGTCTTCTTCCAGCCCGAGTTCGGGCAGGAGTCCCTGGCGGAACTGCGCACCGGACGGGAGCGCAAGGGGGCGGATCTGCGGGGATTCGACGTGGTGGCGGTGGCGGTGCCGGTCGCGACCGGCGGCAATCTCGCCGACTGCGCCGACCGGGTTCGCGCATTCACCACCCACTACGTGGGCGGGATGGGCTCACGTCAGGACAACTTCTACAACCGGCTCATGGCCCGCACCGGCTTCCCCGACGAGGCCGAACAGGTGCAAAAACTCTATCTGGGCGGGGAGTTGCGTGCGGCCACCGAGGCCATGCCGCAGGAATTCCTCGACCGCACCGCCCTGCTGGGTTCCGCCGACCGCATCGCGGACCGACTGCAGGCGTACGCCGAAGCCGGAGTCACCACCCTCTCGGCCACGATCTTTCCGGAACACGTCGAAGAGGGCATCGCGACCCTGCGCACCCTGGCGGAGGCCATGGACAAGGCCGGAGTGGGAGACTGAGGCTCGACTACGACGTCCTCACCGCGACATCCGCGGCACAAGGCATGAGTTCAGTGGTGCGCCGTCTGGTGCCGGCGCGCGCGCCGACGAGGCCGGCATCGCGTGGGGCAGGAGGCCGGCACCATATGCAGCATGCGTGCGCTGGTAGGGGCATCCTGGCCGGGGAGCCGGTCGCCCACCGTACGGCAATCGAGTGAAGCGTCGCCTCTATTTCCGAATGTGAAGCTGTCGTCAATCAGGGCCTCTCCTGCCTCTTATATGCGTCAGGGTTACCTCCCCCAACGCATGCAAGGACGGATCAACGTGCACCATCTCGCCCCGTGCGTGATTCTGGTGTTCAGTCTTCTGGCGCACAGACCGACGATCGAACACTGGGTCCGCGACCGCTCCCGCCAGCGGCTGAACTGCGCCGTCTTGCGGGAACTCGCCCGCACTGGTGGCACGGTCCGGGAAGAACACCGCTCGCGCGGCCACACCGTGCTGTGGGAAGTGGAACTGCCGCCCAACCGGCCTGCCTCTGCCCCGCGTCCGCAGACCGCCCGCGGAGAACGGGAGCACCGGCCACGGCTCGCGACTTGCCGCACCGGCGCCACGAGGCCGCCGAGGAGCCGCGCCAGCGCCGGCGAACCGGGCAGGGGCCGGTGATCGAAGAAGGTTCACCCTGGGTGGACGGTACTGGATCCAAGCACCTGTTCGATCAATTCTTCAATGAATTACATGACGAGGCCGTAGGATTCGTAACCTCTGTAGCGCCGGACTTGGATGTCGCGGACATCGTCCAGCAAGTATTCACGGAGATGTTGAGGAAGTGGCACACGATCCAGAATCCTCGCGCATATCTTTACACCGCCCTCAAAAACGAAGCCTTGAAGCGGCGCAGAAAACTGGCAAGGGATTTCCACTACAGCAGGCTCTCGTCCAGGCGACCTGCAAGCCCGACTCGAAGAACCACCACTCGAAGAACCACCAGTGGTGGCTCGCCGACTCCCGCATCATCAGCGTGTCGAAGAACAAGGCGATCGCCTCGAACTCCTCCCACACGGGTTGGAAACCGTACCTGGAGAAGAGCGGCGACTCGAACCCGCAGCGGGTGCGCCAGGAGTGGGGCACTTCCTGACCCGACAGGAGCCAACCCAAGGCGGCTCACGCAGCCGTCGGTCCCGGCCTCGCCAAGAACAATTCCCGAACCCCCATTGCCCCAGGTGAAGCGCCGTCACTCATTCCCCGGCCGGACAGCGGCGCGGGTATGCATCCAACGGGAGTTCTTCAATGCGGTGGAAGGGGGGCATGCCGCGCGTGCTTGCGGCTGCGGCGATTCCCGCCGTCCTGCTGGCATCCTCGTCAACGCCTGCCTCCGGACAGGAAGTGACCACCACCCAAGCGCCGAGCAACGCCGTGTTCGTCCTCGACACCGACAGCGGCACATTCGGCCCGGCGAAGGCCGGCCTGGCCGCCCCGGCCGACGTGACGCCGGCCGCCACCTACATCGGCAGGGCCACCGACACGCAGATCCTGACCTCCGGCGGCCAGAAGGCGATCGCCGACATCACCCTCGCGGCCTCCCCCGTGGAGACGGAGCGCGCAGCGTGGGCCGCCTCCTCACGGTTCGTCGATCTGTCGTGGCCCGACGTCGGCGCAGCCCGCTATGCGGTCTACCGCAACGGCGTGAAAATCGCCGACACCAGTGGCCTTCAAGTACGCCGGCGACAACCGCGGCTTCTCCCGCAAGGTGAAAGGCCCCAGGTTCCGGGCCAGCCTGCGCGGCATCGTGTCCTGGACGAGGCCCCGATACGAACTGCCCGGAGACCGGCTGGACCAAGGTGTACAACAACGAGGGCGTGTTCATCGACAAGCGCAAGGCATCCACCAGGGGCGTCGACCTCAAGACCATGACCCGCTTCGACGGCAAGACCCGCGCCGTGCGCGCCCAGATCGAGGCCACGGATCCGTTCTGCCCGTCGTTCGGCCTCCGCCGGGCAGGCATCGGGGTGTTCTATGACGCCCGCCTCGCCCGCAACGGCGACTTCTACGTCGCGGGCAAGTACCGGCGGGCCCCCGACCACGAGATGTACCTCTACGGCTACACCCGCGGCAAAAGGCATTCGACCAAGACCGTGCACCAGTCGAAGAACCTCAGCCTGCTCTGTCTGACCCAGCCGCTGTGCGACCTGGGCACCACCGGCAACAGCGGCGGCTACTGACCCCGTCCCGGGTCCGCAGAACACAGGGGGGACAATGATCGGGAAGCGGCCCGCCGCCGGGCGGCCCGCACCACATGGGGGTTGATGTGACCATCACCTGGCGCAGCGCCGTCTTACACGCGCTCACCGTAGTCGTCCTGTCCTGGCTGACCGGAGCGGCCGTCGACCTGGCATGGTCGGCAAGCTCCGGCCACCTCCACACGTGGCTGTCCACCTGGCTGAGGGACCCGTGGAACGCGGTCTTCATCTCCGCCGCCACCGCATCGCTGACCTTCGCCCGCCGCCCGGACAAACCCCTGCCACGCTGGCGCGCCGCCCTTATCGACGCCGGCATCTATGTGACCGTGCTCCTGGTCATCTCCGGGATCGCTGCATGGGCGACCGGCGACGACGCCCCCGCGGACACCGCGTTCGTGACAGCCGTCATCGCGCTGTTCACGCTCCAGCTCCCCGCTGCACGGCTGTTGACCATGTGGCGCTCCGGACATCTGCAGATCGTGCTCAGCGACGGCCAGACAGACCCGACGAGCAGGAACCTGGCCAGCTGATGACGATGCCCCGACGAACCCACGCGGCCGTGGCTGTGGTCGTGCTCTGCGTGATCCTGGCCGGCTGCTCGAGATCCGCCCCGATCAGCGACACGACCTCGTTCGACCCCCTCACACAGACCCTGAAGGAAGGCGAGCGCCCTCTCGCCCCTGACTTTTCCGGGACCACGCTGGAGGGTCACACGACCCACCTGACCGATTACCGGGGCAAAGTCGTCGTGGTCAACGCGTGGGCCTCCTGGTGCGGCCCCTGCCGCATCGAAGCACCCGAACTGCGGAAGATCCAGCAGACGTGGGGAAGCCGCGGAGTCCAGGTCCTCGGACTCGACAACGACACAAGCCGAGCCGCCGGACTCGCCTTCCAGAAAGACCACCACCTCGGCTACCCGTCCCTGCACGACCCGTCAGGACGCCAAGCCCTGAAGCTCCCCCACGGGCTGGTGAACCCGCAATCCCTTCCGTTCACGATCGTCATCGACCCGGCCGGGAAGATAGCGGCCGCCCGGATGGGAGCAGTGACAGAAGCCGCGATGAAGAAGATCATCACACCGTTGCTTCGCGCGGCCAGGAAGAGCCCCAGCAAGCCGTGATCTCGTCGTTGACTGTAGATAAGTGAAATCGTGAATATTTTGGCCGCCTCGGCGGGGATCAACAAGACCGTTCTGCTCCGTCGTTGACGCACCTGCCACGAAGTCCCACGGCGCGGCCGGGCCGGGGCCTCCCGGTCACAGCAGTTGCCGGCCTGTCAGATCCCTCTCCTAGGCTGGTGCAGAGATCGATCAAGGAGCGGGGCAGTGCGAATAGAGCGTCACCACGTGGGCGGGGCCGTCGTGTCGGCAGCACGCAAGGACTTCGCGAACCGCGTCGGGGGTCAGGTGCGTTCCATGTCGAGGGGCGGCCGGATGACCACCTACGAATGGCAGGCGATCGCCGAGGAGTTCCTCGATTACCTGGGCGCCCTCTCCGTCGAGACACCGGGCCTCGACTCCCCGGAGGCCCGGGCAGCCCTCAAGGACGCCTCCGAAGCCGCGGCCGGCGCCGTGGCCTACGCCGCCTACCATCCGCACTGCAGCTTCCAGGTCTTCCTGGAGTACGTGAACTTCGGCATGAGTTACGACCCGGGTGGCGATGAGCCCGAGGAGAGCGTCACGCCCTGGAAGTGGATCGACGCGCTGTGCCTGACGCTCCTTCGGGACAGGGCCGCGTGGCACGGCGAGGCCTTCCACTTCGCCCGGGAGAAGTTCGCGGGGAAGGCGCAGGGAACGCCCGCCGGCGAGCTCGCCACCGGATTGATGGCCGTGGTCCTGGACGACACCGGCAACGACGAGGAGTACCCGCCGAGCGCCCAGGCCAAGCTCGCCGCTGTCGACGCGGCCCTGGACCGGATTCGTACCCGCGCCCAGGAGACCAGCGACCCGCTCATGGACCGGCCGGAGAGCGCCGCGCTGCGCGCGCTGCGCGCCCTGGCGGCCGAGGACCGGGTAGCCTTCGATGCCGGGCTGGCCGACCTCCTCGTCGGTCACAGGAACCGGCAGAGCCCTTCGGCCTCCGCGCGCACTCTGCTCCCGCTCGTCCCCATCGCCCTTGGCGCGCTCGCGTACCGGACGCTGGGCTGGGCGCCGGCCGTCCGCACCGACTACCTCCCGCACGCGCTGATCAGCGGCTTCGAGACCCGGGGCGCCCGGGTCGGAGGGTTCGGCCGGGACCGGCGCCCGGACGCGGTCGCCGCGCTCGCCGCGGGCCCGCTGGTGGTGGAGCGGCCCGCCTGCGAGCGGACGGTGGATCCGCAGATCGAGGGCAGGTACGAGGCAAAGGTTCGGAAGGCGTTCACCGCCGCCGACGGAGAACCTCTCGCCGTCTGGCGGCTCGGCAGCGGCATGGGCGATCAGGAACGCCTCTTCAAGTGGCGCGCGGGGGAATCCGGGGGCACGGACGCCCAGCTGGCGAACCTTCGGCTGGCTTCCCAGATGGGGGCGGCCCTCTTCCGCATCGCCCTCGCGGAACCGGGCACCGAGGCCGAGGTGACCGTCGATGGCCGCACGCTGCGCTACCCGGCCGCGCGGGACGAGGAGGCCGGCGCCGGCAACTGGCAGAAGGCCACCGCCTTCGCCCTCATCACCGGCGCACGCGAGGACCTCGCCCCGCTGGTCCTCACCGGCCCTACCTTCGCCCGCCCCGACGGCTCCGCCTTCAGCGCGTACCGCGAAGCCCTCCACGCCTACCTCAAGGGCGCTGATCCCGAACCGGCCGCGCAGCGGGCGCTGGAGCAGGCCGAGAAGGCCAAGGACTGGGGCTTTGCGATGCCGCCGGCCGTTCTGCTGTCGCAGCTCGTGGAGGGCGACGAGGAGAGCTTCAATCTGGCCCTGGCCGACGCGCTGGAAGCCCACCGCGACTACTACCAGGTCGCCGACCGGGCCGACGATCCGGACGCTTCCGTCGACCTCGACATACTCGGCCTGGCCTGCCACGCCCGACGCCGCGGCTGGGCGATTCGCGTTGAATCCCCCTACCTGCCGCCGCACCTCCTGCGGGCCGCCGAACCCATCTGACGTCGCTAAAAGATCTTGGTCTCGGAAACGAGTAAGCCCGTATCTCCGTCGCATCCCGACGGCGTCCGAAGGGCGATGGCTGGCGAGGCGGCGGCGAAGAAGCAAGGCCGCCCAGAGGGCGGCCACAGAGCGCAGTCCGCAATGGCCGATGCTACGGCTGTTCGGTTGCCGCTGGCAGGTTGTGCCATGCATGTCCGCAGGCGCCTTTGCAGTACGTCTCGCGGCGGCGAGTGTCGGCAACGGCGAACACGGAAACGAGGACACGGAATGCCTTGACGTGTTCGGTGGCGGGCAGCCCCGCGAACCCGCAGCGGGGTGGGCCCATGCAGATCATCACCGAGGGGTTGGCCGTGGGCTTCACACCGGACCGCGCCACCCCCGCAGGCCTTGGCCACCCTCCGCGTGCCAGGCATTCGACATTGCGAGGTGGGTGCTCAGCGCCCTGTCTGCGCCAGTTCAGCAGGCCGCCGGGGGCCGGGGGACACAGCCCGGCTCCCACAGCGGCGTCTTGCTGGC
The DNA here is from genome assembly GCF_042741275.1 of Streptomyces sp. NPDC058964. Lineage (NCBI taxonomy): Bacteria > Bacillati > Actinomycetota > Actinomycetes > Kitasatosporales > Streptomycetaceae > Streptomyces > Streptomyces sp. NPDC058964. The sequence continues at coordinate 5,269 of NZ_JBHYKH010000005.1, read as the reverse complement.
CCGGCTGGCCATGCGAGGGGCCGGTGAGTGCCGGGGCGGCCGGGGCGACGTCCGCGGACGGTGGGCGTGTAGGCGTCGTGGTGGGTTGCCAGGTAGCCGGGTGGCTGCTCGCCGGTCTTGACGCGGTACATGGCCCTGTCCGCGCCGCGCAGCGGGCGGGCGGCGTCGGCTGCGTCGGGCAGGTCGGCGGCGCGGGCGGTGCCGATCGACACGGCCGGGTGCAAGGCTTGCCCGTCGTGGTCGACGGGCTGTGTCAGCAGCTCGTGCAGAGCACGGATTTCACGGGCGGTCGTGGTGGGCGGCATCCGCGCCGTGATGCCGAACTCGTCACCCCCGAGGCGTGCGGCGAGCCCGCCGTGGGCGGTGGCCCATGCTCCGAGGTGGTGGCCGACGGCGGCGATCAGGATGTCGCCGGCGGCGTGTCCGAGGGTGTCGTTCACCGACTTCAGGCCGTCGGCGTCGGCGACCATGACGTGCAACTGGGCTGCTCGTGGTGGGTGCGGGCGAGCCGGGCGGTGCGTTCCGCCAGGGCGTCGCGGCCGGGCAGGCCGGTCAGCGGGTCGCGGCGGGCGTGGTCGAGCCGGCGGCGCACGCGCAGGTCGTCGGCCGCGAGGGCGGCCAGGCGAGCGGCACAGCGGCCGCCGCGATGACGAACGTGCGCGTCGGCTGCCGTAAGACGCTGGATGCAGGCATGATGGTCTCCGGTCTGTCCCCTCGGGGGCGATCGAGAGAGGCGTACCCCGAGTGCTTCCAGGCTTTGGGGGTGCGCCTCTTGCTGTGTGTGCGAGGTCAGACAGCGCGGACGGAACGGACGCTGCGGCGGTCCGGGGGCGGCTGGCGTCGTGCTGGCTCCAGCCGTTCGTGGCGCGTAGGGCGGGGTCAGGCCGCGAGGCCGTGCCCGGGGCAGTCGGGGCGATGTAGGTGCTGGGGTCGGCGGGGGTGCCGTCGTGACACTCCAGGCACATACCGAGCAAGGCCGATACTGGCGCAGAGCAACTGTTCTGCAGGTGTCGTATGCCTGGTCTCAGAGCGCGGGTGAATCCTCAGCTCGCTGAGCGATGCCTTGCGTTGACGCGGACTGCTGAGCCGGTGGGGTCCATCGAGTCGGCGTCTTGATCACTGCCGAGCCGCCAGCTGGCCTGACCGGCGTGACTGACCTCAGACCCCTCGCCTGGCCACCTGCTCCGATAAAGACCGAGCGGCTCGTACTCCGGGAGTCCGAGGCCCGGGACCGCGCAGCGGTCATCGAGCTGAACGCCTCGCCAGAGGTCGGCACCTACCTCGGTGGTCCTCGACCGCGTGCCGAGCTCGAACGCACGGTGCCCGAGGTGCCCGGGCGGCGTCCTGGCTTCTTCGTGGTCGAGCTCGATGGAGCGACGATCGGCACCATCCAGCTCGACCCGCAAGACCCCGAGCGTCCGGGTAACCGCCTGGAGGCAGGGGAGACCGAGCTCGGCTACCTGTTCCTGCCGGAGGCGTGGGGATGCGGGTACGCCACCGAGGCGTGCACAGCGGCACTCGACTGGTTTGCCGGCGAGCTTCCCGGTCAGCCGGTGGTGCTCTACACCCAGACCGCCATCGTCCGTTCGATGCGCCTCGCGGCGAAGCTCGGGTTCACCGAGCTGGAGCGATTCGAGGCGTACGGCGCCGAGCAGTGGTTCGGCGTGTGGTCCTCGGTCGCGCCGCTCGCTTGAGCTCGTGCTCGACAGCGCGGATCTACGGGGCCACCGGTCGGTCGTCGACCTCGGCCCGCGGCTCGACTCACGCGGAGCACGTCGGAAGGGAAGCGTACGGTGCTGGGGAGCTCACACGGACGGCTGCATAGGATCCCTGGATGGCAATCAGCAGCTACCTCTTGCAAGGACCGCGGGTGGCCATCCGTCACGTCTGTCGTCAGGACTACGACGAGCTCACGGTGCTGGCTCAAGACAGCGCTGAGATGCTTCAGCGCTGGCTGGGCGCCCGGGACAGCACGGAGGCAGCGTTCGAAAGTTACCTTCAGCGGTTCGAGCAGCCCACGCACGAAGGCTTCGTGAACTGCTTGCGTAGCACCGGCGCCATTGTTGGCGGGGTCAACATCAACAACATCGTCCGAGGCACCCTCCAGAGCGGAACTCTGGGCTACACCGCGTACGCCTCTACGACCGGTCACGGCTACATGACCGAAGGGCTCGGGCTCCTCATCCAGCACGCCTTGGGCGAACTGGGACTGCACCGGCTGGAAGCCAACATCCAGCCCGACAACACGCCCTCACTAGCCCTGGTCGAGCGCCTGGGCTTCGAGCGCGAGGGCTATTCGGCCGCCTTCCAGTTCATCAACGGCGAATGGCGAGACCACGAGCGCTGGGCCATCACCGCGGCAACGGCAGGGAAGGCCGCACAGCCTGGGGCTGACGCTCCGGTCCCGTAGCTGACGACGGGTGACGAGGTGGTCGGGGCAGGCGCCACGGTCGTACTCGGGAGGGCTGCCGGCCTCGCGAGGAATTCGTTCCTGCGCGCAGCCCTGGCGGCGAGTGTGCTGTCGCATCACCGGGTCCAGGCGCCGGGCGGGCCGGTGCGGGTAGCGGGGGCCGGGACGCTGCGGGCGGGGTCGGCCGATCCGGCGGCGCGGTCGGTGGATGAGCACAGGCTCCTCGAGGCGGTCTGTCGGATGCGGGCGTGACCGCGCCACCGCCGTGGTGCCAGGGCGGCGGGCGCGGGGAGCTGTACGAGTGGCCGGTCCGGCTCCATGCCCGCGACCGCAGCCCCGTGGATGGGCGGGCGGCGGGAGCGGACGGCACCGTCCAGGCGACGTCGGTTCACCGACGGGGGCAGCTGCGGCAGGACCGGGTCCGGCGTGGTCGCGGACGGTCCAAACCGGGTCAGGTGGACCACGATGCAGGTGTCGGTGACGAGCGGGGTGTCGTCGTCCGTGTAGACGCGGACAGCTGGGGTGAGGCTGAGGCCGCGCAGCGCCAGTCCGGACAGCGCCGCCCAGGCGAGGACCGTGAGGCCGACAGCGACCGGACGGCTGGGAGCCGGGATGCCGTACTGGTGAAGAGACAGTGTTCCAACCCTGCGCAATCCGGTGTGCGTGGGACACGGGGTGACACCCGTCTCGCCCAGCACTGCCTCAGGTGCCCCTCCGTGACGGGTCGGAAATAGCGTGCTGCGGCGTCGCTCCATTGCTACGCTCGGACGCATGATCACGCTTGCGCCTCAGCACCGGATGATGCCCCGTCCACGGGGCTGCTGAGATCGGACGCGTACCGAATCCGAGGCCCGGGACGGGGCCTCGCTTGTTGTGCGACCAGGCCTCGCCACCCGGTAGGAGGACCGATGACCGCACGACGCCGCTACATCACCACGACCATTCCGTACGTCAACGCCCACCCGCACCTGGGCTTCTCCCTGGAGCTCGTCCAAGCTGACACGTTGGCCCGTCACCACCGCCAACGGGGCGAGCAGGTCCGGCTGCTCAGCGGAACCGACGACAACTCTCTGAAGAACGTCCTGGCCGCCGAAGCGGCCGGCGTCGACGTGCAGTCGTTTGTCGACCGCAACGCCGATGCGTTCGCCGCGTTGCGTGGTCCACTGGCGCTCTCCTTCGACGACTTCATCCGCACCAGCAGCGACCCACGTCACCGCGTCGGAGTCGAACGACTGTGGCGCCAGTGCGCCTCGTCAGGCGACCTCTATCGAAAAGAGTACGAAGGCCTGTACTGTGTCGGCTGCGAGCAGTTCTACACCCCCGACGAACTGGTCGAAGGACGGTGCGGCGAGCACGGCACCGAACCTCAACTCGTCGCGGAAGAGAACTGGTTCTTCCGGCTGTCCCGCTACGCCGACCGCCTCCATCAGCTGATCTCGAGCGGCGACCTGCGCATCGAGCCCGCAGCCCGCCGCAACGAGGTCCTCGCCCTCATCGGACGTGGCCTGCACGACTTCTCCGTCTCCCGCTCCCACAGCCGCGCCCACGGCTGGGGCATTCCCGTGCCGGATGACCCGAGCCAGGTCGTTTATGTGTGGTGGGACGCCCTCGGCAACTACGTCACCAGCCTCGGACATGGCACCGGTGACAGCGCCTACGACCAGTGGTGGGAAACCAGCGAGCGTCGCGTCCACCTGGTCGGCAAGGGAGTGGTGCGCTTCCACGCCGTGTACTGGCCGGCCATGCTGCTGTCGGCCGGGCTCCCGCTGCCCACCGACATCCTGGTCCACGACTACCTCACCGTGGGCGGCCGCAAGATCAGCAAGTCCGCCGGGACCAGCGTCGACCCGGCTGCGCTGGCCGCAACATATGGCACCGATGCGTTGCGCTGGTGGCTCCTGCGCGATGTGCCCCGGGTCGGGGATACGGACTTCACGCCCGACCGGCTGACCACGCGCGCGGATGCGGATTTCGCCGGAGGGCTGGGCAACCTCGTCCACCGCATCGTGACCATGGTTCACCGCTTTCGCGGTGGCGTTGTCCCCGCCTCCGCGCCGGTAAATTCCGGGGGGCTGGCGCTGGTGGACGTTTGCCGGGAGGCGCCTGGCCTTGTCGATGCCGCCTTGGCCGACTTCGACTTCCGGCGTGCCATCCACGCTGTCTGGGAGATCGTGGAGGAGGCCAATCGATGTATTGACTGGACCCGGCCTTGGGAGCTGGCTCGGGAAGAGCGGAGGGGCAACGGTGAAGCGGCGAAGCAACTCGACACCGTCCTCGTCACGCTGGTCACAGCGTGCCGCGTGCTGGCCGATGAACTACGCCCATTCATCCCAGATGCCGCCACGCGGATCACCGGACAGCTGACACCGGTCGAGGGGCTTCTGCCCGCAGCACAGCCGCTGTTCCCTCGCCTTCACGAGGACGTGCAGCCAGAGTGACCTCCGGTGCTCCATGAACCTGGTCGCCTTCCTCTCGATCTTCGCGCAGCTTCGGGTGGGGCGCCCAGGGCGCTGGCCAGTTCCGGGATCAGCTTCGCTACTCGTACTTGCCAGCAGCTTTGCCGTTCAGGGCCGCGAGGTGGCCGGCCCAGCTGTCCTGGGCCAGCACCGCCCACTGAGTCGCGGTGTTCCTGTGGACGTCGAAGAGGTCGCTGATGACGATCGGCGGTAGTTCCCCGGCCATGCCGAACAAGGCCATGTTGCGGGCGGTGATGGTCGGCAGGCCGTGCTTCATGAGTTGTCCCGACAGCGCCCCGCCCCAGCCCCCGCAATGACCGGTGCAAGAGGCCACTTGGACAGGGAAATCGCAACTTCGACATGGCTCGCGGAGGCAGCTACCTTCATCTGGCCCTCGGTGGTC
>NZ_JBHYKH010000004.1:49437-58491 GCF_042741275.1 Streptomyces sp. NPDC058964 | reverse complement strand
TGTGGGGTGGCCGGCCCCGCTAACCCCCCCCCTGGGGCCCGGGCGTCCCCCAGCCGCGCCCCCGGGCCGCCCGGGGGGGGGCGGCGGTGGGGGCCGCGGTGGGGGGGCCGGTCGACCAGCCGGCCGGCGCCGCCGAGCTGTTTGAGATCGTTCAGCCGGATCAGGTCGGCCACCGAGCCGAGCCGGTAGAAGTCCCTGGCCCGCGCGGAGATCAGCAGTCGTACGGCCGCGGCGGTCTTGCCGGCGCCGCCGGGGCCGCGCAGGACGACGGACCGGCGCTGCCAGGCGTCGACGACGATGTCGTCCCAGCGGGGCGGCGAACGGAAGGTGTGCCGGACGGACTCGACCTCGGCGGTGCCCAGGGTGCGCAGTACGACGGGGTGTTCGCCCCCGGCGTGGATGACGACCTTGTCGCCCTCGATCCGGTCGCCCCCGATGTGGGTCCAGGCCGTGCGCAGCAGTCCGGCGCGCAGACTGCCCTGGCCGGTACGGGTGGTGGCCTGGCTGGCGCTGTCGCTGCCGCCGACGGTGCTGTCGGGGGCGGGCGGGGCCTGTGGGGCACCGGCCGGCTGGGCCGCACCGCCGCCCTCACCGCCCCCGGCGTTGGGCGGGGGCGAGCCGCTGCCGCCCCCGGGGCCGCCCTGCGGGGGCGGGGGCGCTCCTCCGGCCGGTGGCGCCGTGGGCGTGGGCGCGGGACCTCCGGGGCCGGGCGGGGCGCTCATGAACCGTCCGCGGTGGTGCCGCGCCGGGGCACGTCGTGGGGGCCGTGGTGGTGCACGATCTTGTTCCCGTTGACGTAGTCGCCGCCGACGTAGTCGCCGTTGACGGCCGTCGCGCCGTCGCCGATGGCGATCTGGCTGTTCGACACGCCGTCGATGCCGAGGCCGACGCCGAGCGAGGACGGCGGGACCGGGCTCCCCGGTTCGGTCCCACCGCCCGCTCCTCCCGCGGTACCGCCCGTGCCGGGGTCCGTCCCGGGTCTGTCACGTGGCGGCTCCCCCGAGTCCGCGGGGAGTCCGGGTGGCGCCGGGTAGCCGGGCACGGTGACCCAGCCCCGGCGCGGTTGGCCGTGCTTGGTGACGAAGTCGGCGGGCAGGTACGCCGCCGGGTCGATGCCGGGGTAGTGGCCCAGCACCACCTTGCGGTGGATGTCCTCGGAGACGACCACCACCAGGTGGGCCCGGCCGGCCCGGGCGAGCACCTGCTTGACGGGTCCGGCGTCGACGAGACGGGAGAGGTCGTTGACCGCGTTGCTGGTCCACCGCTCGCCGCGCCGGCTGACCAGCCCCTGCTCGAACCCGACCCGCAGCCGCATCCGGTGGTCGTGGTTGTAGGTGCCCCGGTGGTGGATCAGGGCGTCCTCCAGGCCCCGCACCAGCTCCCGTAACAGCAGGGTGGGTCTGGTCTCGGGCGGGGCGAGGATCAGCATGCCGTCCCCGCGGTCCTGCACCGCGCACCCGTCCAGGCCGAGCCCGGCCCGCCGTAACCCGAACTCGACCACCTGGTAGAGGTCGTCGTGCAGCGTCGCCTGGGTGGTCTCCGCGCGGAGACTGAAGTCCTCGATGTCGAGGAGCACGATCCAGTGGTTCTGCGGGTCTTCCGGAACCACCACCATGGGGCGACCTCCTGTGCCTGGAGCAGGGGGCCGCATTCGCCCCACGCGTATCTGGATAGGACCTGCCGTCGGCAGTGTCTACGCCATCTGGCGCACAGTGCTCTCTTGTCGACGTATTCGCCGCTGTTTCCGACGGAACATCACACGAATGCGTAAGATGCCTCGATCACGTTCACGCAACCCCCCGAACGAAAACTGTCGTTCCGTCATAATCGGTGCGCCAGATGGTAGTTGACTGACTGCCGCAAGCGCAGACGGATGGGTGAGGGGGCCCCTGGTGCGCCGGTTCCGCGTCCCGCCGCAGCTGCTGATCGGCTTCGTCCTCGGTCTGGTGGTCGTGGTGTGCGCCCGCTCCTGCGGCGACGGTCCCGCCGGTCCGGGCGGCGCCCCGGCGGCGGCCCCCTCGGCGGCCGACGGCAAGGCGCGCACCACCCGGGCCGGGGACCCGCCGGCGGACCTGCCCCTCCTGTGGCCCGCTCCGCGCAGTGTGCGCCGGGACGCCGGCTCGGTGCGGATCGGGCGCAGTGTGGCGGTGCGCGCGGACGCGGGGACGGACGCGGCCACCCTCGGCACCGTCACGCGGGCGCTGCGCGCGGCCGGCGCGGGCGAGGTCCGGCTGGGAGACGCGCCGCACTCCGGCGAACTGCTGGTCACGGTGGCGTCGGACGCCCGGTCGACCGCTCCGCGCTCACTGCGCGCCGCCCCGCCCGCCGGTCTCGCCGCCGGCGGCTACGTCCTCGCCGTCGGCACCGACCACGGGCAGCCCCGGGCCGTCCTCGCCGGAGTCGACGCGGACGGCGCCTTCCACGCCGCGCAGACCCTCGCCCAGCTGGTGCGTCCCGTCGGTTCGAGGACCGCCCGCGCCTCGCTGCCCGCCGTCCGCATCCGGGACTGGCCGGCCACCGCCGACCGCGGGATCGTCGAGGGGTTCTACGGCACACCCTGGACCCGGAGCGAGCGCCTGGAACAGCTGGACTTCGCGGCCCGCTGGAAGCTGGACACGTACATGTACAGCCCGAAGGACGACCCCTATCTGCGCAGCCGCTGGCGCGACCCGTACCCCACGGCCCGGCTCACCGAACTGCGCGCCCTGGCCGGCCGCGCGGCGGCCGACCACGTCTCCTTCGTGTACGCCGTGTCCCCCGGCCCCTCCGTCTGCTACTCCTCCGCCACCGACACCGCCGCGCTGGTGCGCAAGTTCCGGCAGCTGTGGGACGAGGCGGGGGTACGGGCCTTCGCGGTGCCGCTCGACGACATCGACATCGACCGCTGGAACTGCGCACGCGACGCCGCCGTGTACGGCAGCGGACGGGGCGCGGTCGGACGGGCCCAGGCCGATCTGCTGAACAAGGTGCAGCACCGGTTCCTGGACGCCCGCGCCGGTGCCGCGCCGCTGATCACGGTGCCCACCGAGTACGACGGGGCACGGGCCGGCGCGTACAAGTCCGCGCTGGCCGCGCGCCTGGACCGGGACGTCCGGGTCATGTGGACCGGACCGCTGGTCGTCTCGCCGACGCTGCGCACCGACCGGGCCCGGGAGGCCGCACGGCTGTACGGGCACCCGCTGCTGGTGTGGGACAACTACCCGGTCAACGACTACACGGCGGACCATCTGCTGCTGGGCCCCTACACCGGCCGCCAGAACACCCTGCCCGACGCGGTCGCGGGCGTGCTGGCCAACCCGATGAACCAGGCCGCCGCCTCCGACCCGGCGCTGTTCTCGATGGCGGCGTACGCCTGGAACCCCACCGCGTACCGGCCCGCCACCGCGCTCGACGCGGGCCTGTCCGTGCTGGCCGACGGCGACGGGCGCGCGCTCACCGCCCTGCGCGCCTTCGCCGACGTCAACCGCGCCTCCCGGCTGGACGGCACACAGGCGCCGCGGCTGGCGGCGCTGACGGCGGCGTACTGGCGGGGCGGCGCCGACGCGGAGCGGGCCCTGCGCGAGCACCTCACGGTCCTGGCGGGGGCGCCGGACACGGTCCCCGCGCCCCTGCGCGCCTCGGCCGCCCCCTGGCTGGCGTCGGCCCGTGACTGGGCCCGCGCCGCCCTCGCCGCCCTCGACCTGCGCGACGGCAGGAGCACCCGGGCCCGGGTCCGGTCCCTGCGGACCTCGGCCCGCTCCCACACGGTCGTCGACTGGCAGGGGCGCACCCGCGCGGTCGAGGTGGGAACGGGCGTCCTGGACACGTTCGTGACCCGGGCGCTGGGGTAGGCCGGGCCCGTTTCCCGGAGCGGGCAGCTCCCCGGTTCAGCCCCGGAAGTCCGCCGGCCGCTCCTTCGACGCCTCCGCCAGGGCCTTGGTCACTCCCGCGACGCCCTCGCGCAGTCCGTACACCGGGGTGCCGGGCTGCTGGTGCCAGGAGTCGTCGATGCCGCCCGCGTCGACCGTGTCGAAGCCGAGCTCGTCGATCAGGTCGCGCACGACCCGCTTGGCGGACTGGTCGTCGCCCGCCACGGGGAGGGCCATACGGTCGGGGGCACCGGCCGGGCGGGGACGCTCCAGAATGTCCTGGGCGTAGGTGCCGTTGAAGGCCTTGATCACGGGGTGGCCGATGTGCCGCTCGGTCCAGCGGCTCTCGGTGAGGCCCTCGTCCTCGATCGCGGCGATCCTGCCGTCGCGCTGCTGGGGGTAGTAGTTTCCGGTGTCGATCACGGCGACGCCCTCGGCCGCGCCGTCCAGCAGGCCGGACGGGAGGTTCGGAACCGCCTTCAGCGGGACCGTGACCACGACGACCTGTGCGCCGCGTGCCGCCTCCTCGACGGGGACGGGGGTCGCGCCCGTCTCCTCGGCCAGTGCGGTGAGCGTGTGCGGGCCGCGGGAGTTGGCGACGGAGACCTCGTGGCCGAGGGCGGTGAGCCGCCGTGTGAGGTTGCCGCCGATGTTGCCCGCGCCGATGATGCCGATCTTCATGACAGGCCCTTCCGGGGTCGATGCATGTGCATGCGTCTGCTGTGCGGCGTCAACCTCGGGAGCCGGCGGGCTATTCCGGGGACTGCGGCAATCGGATGATGCCGTCGGACCCGCACGACGATCCTGCCCGTGTGCCGGCCGGGCTCCGTCAGACGGTACGCGTCCCCGATGCGTTTCGGGCCGCCGAAGACCCGGCCACGACCGGGCCGGGGGTGCCGTCGGCGAGTCCGGGGCCGATGAGGTGGGAGGCACTCCGGGCGGCCGCGGGACTGGGCCGCCGCGCTGGACCCGGCGGTCGCGGCGGCGCTGCGCGCGATCCGCAGCTCGGCGCCCCGGTGCGTCCGTGGACGGTCGAGGCGCTCGGTGCCACCGCAGGCCCGTCCCGCGCCGCCTTCGCCCGCCGGTTCGCGGCGCCGTCCGGCGAGCCACCGCCGACGTACCCGACCTGGTGGCGCACGACCGCGGGCCGGCACGTCACCCGCACCATGACGGCCTCCCGCTCCGCCAGGTCGCCGAGCGCACCGGCCGCACCTCGGAGGTCGCCTTCGACGAGGCCTTACAAAGATGAGGCCTTACAAACGGGTGTGCGGGATGACGCCGGGCCGCTGCCGCAGGCCCGCCGGGCGCCGGACACGAGAGAGGGGGCGCCCCGCCGGACGCCCCCTCCGCTCAGGTCACTTGCTCAGGTAGGCCCAGAACTCGTCGAACGACAGGACCTTGTCGCCGTTGAGGTCGCGGGTCTTGATGATGGCCTCGGCCACGGTGTCGGTGACGTTCCAGTCACCCCCCTGAGCCAGGGCGGTCTTGAACTCGGCGGAGGTGATGAATCCGTCACCGTCCGCATCGATCCGCTGGAACTGCTTGCGTGCTTCCTCGATGTCCGCCACCGATCCGCCCCTTTTTGTCGCTTTTTCTGGGTTCTGCAGGCGTGCTGCCGCAGGTCAGACTAGCTGCCCGCGCCAGACTCCAGTGCGGCGACCACCCAGGCGAAGTCCTCCTCGTGGGCGGGCTGGGCCGTTCCCTTGAGAATCCCGAGCAGTTCCCGGTAGCGGGCGGCCCTGACGTTGTGGGTCGCCTTCATGCGGGCGAGGACGTCGGCCCGGTCGGCGTCGCCGAGCAGGTCCCGCAGCACCGCCTCGGCCTCCGGGGACCCCGGGGCGACCCCGCGCTCGCGGGCCCGCCCCGCCAGCTCGACGAGGCGCTTGAAGAACCACATCGACGCCCCGGAGCGAGCGTCGTGCCCGCGGTCGGCCGCGTTGAACTCGGCCGCCCTGCGCATCAGCGCCCGGAACTCGGGGTCCTGGATCAGCTCGGCCAGCTCCACCCAGGCGTCGACCTGCTCGGGCGTCGGGTCGTCCGGAAGGGCGGCGGCGGTGTTCCGCATCCGTGCGCGGATCTCCGGGTCCACCGTGTCCAGCCCGTGGAACATCTCGTCCACGAACTCCTCCAGGATCCGCCTCCGCTCGGCCGCCGACAGCCGCGCAAGCTTGTTCATGAGGGTCATCTCCTCTGCGGTCGAACCGCGTCGCGCCACGGTCGACAGCACCGCACGGGTCACCCTCAGCGAGGCGATCTGTGCGTCCAGGGCCGTCACATGGGCGGCGGCCACCTGCGCGACCGTCGTCTCACCCGCCAGCACCCGGCGCACCTGGTCCAGTCCCAGCCCCAGCTCGCGCAGGGTGCGGATCAGCTCCAGACGGGCGACGGACTCGGCGTCGTAGAGCCGGTAGCCGCCCGCGGAGCGGGTCACGGGGGACAGCACGCCCTCGTCGGACCAGTACCGGATGGTGCGGACCGTGAGGCCGGTGCTCCGGGCCAGCTCGCCGATGGTGAAAAGTCCGGTGCCGTCGTCGATCATGTCTGCGACTCTGGGGCTTCCAGTCGGTGGAGACTCAAGGGGCGGTCGTGATGGAGACCCTGCGGGACATTCTCGACGCCGCCGCGCGCGGTGTCTTCCCGCCCGGCGACGGCGGTACGACGGTCGTACCCCAGCACGCGCACCGGGACGCGGGCGTGATCGCCTTCACCGCGCACTCGGTCGTCTTCACGGACGAGGATCCTGAGTGGGTGCGCGAGACGCTGCGGGCGGCGGCGGACGGCTGCGACGCGCTCGCCGCGACCCTGAACGCGCGGTTCCTGGCGGCCCTGCTGGAGCGCACCGGCCGTACGACCGACACCGTCGACGCCCTCGCCGTCGGCTCGCCCCTGCCCGGCCGCCCGCCGCTCGCGCTCACGCAGACCGCCGGCGCCGGCCACCCGCGCGCGGTCCGGGCCCGCGCCCACCGCGACGACGTGCGGCTGTGGGAGGCGGACGGCGGCGTGGTGATCCTGGGGCGCGGGGTCGCGGGGCGGCTGGAGGTCGCGGTCGAGGTGGACGAGGGGGTGCGGCACCGGGGACTGGGGCGGCTGCTGGCGACGGCCGCCCGGCACCTCGCCGACGAGCCCGTGTGGGCCCAGGTCTCCCCGGGCAACGCCCGCAGTCTGCGGGCGTTCCAGGCGGCCGGGTATGTGCCGGTGGGCGCGGAGGCGCTGCTCCTCGCCCCCTGAGCGCGGGCCTGGGCCCTGCCGGCAGGTCCCCGCCTGCCCGGCGACGACAGGGCTCAGCGGAAGATGCCGGTGTGGCCGAGGGAGTAGCGGCCCGGCTGTGGGTACACGGCCAGGCCGTGCGGGCCGCTGCCGACCTTGATGCGGGCGATCTGGGTGCCGGTGCGGGTGTCGATGGCGTACACCTCGGAGTTGTAGCGGCCGGACAGCCACAGGACCTTGCCGTCGGCCGAGACACCGCCCATGTCGGGGCTGCCGCCGCCGGGCAGGGGCCACTTCTTGGTGAGCCGGTTCTGGGCGAAGTCGAAGATGGAGATGGTGCCCTCGCCCCGGTTGGAGATGTACATCTCGCGCGAGTCGCGGCTGACGTACAGGCCGTGGGCTCCCTTGCCGGTGTGCAGGAGCGAGGGTCTGTCGAACTTGTCACCGTCCAGGACCCACACTCCGTCGGCCATCATGTCGGCGATGTAGAACCGCTTGCCGTCGGGCGACATTTTGACGTCCTGCGGCATGGCGCCCTGGAACGGCAGCTTCTCCTGGCGGAGGACCTCCATCCGCGCGGTGTCGACCTTGAGCAGTTCGCCGCTGAACTCGCAGGAGACGATGAAGTAGCGCCCGTCGAGGGAGAAGTCGGCGTGGTTGACGCCGTAGCAGCTGACCGGGACGGTCTTCACGCGCTTCATGGTGTGCGCGTCGCGGAAGACGAGTTCGCGGTCGAGCGAGGCCATGACGACGGCGTACTTGCCGTCGGGCGTGAAGTAGAGGTTGTACGGGTCGTGGACGGAGACCGTCTTGCCCGCCTTTCCGGTGCTGGGGTCGATGGGGGTGAGGGTGTTGCCCCTGTCGTTGTTGACCCACAGCGTCTTCAGGTCCCAGGAGGGCACGACGTGCTGGGGCTGCCGGCCCACGGGGATCGTCTCGACGACCCGGTAGGTCGCCGGGTCGATCACGGAGACGGTGTCGGAGTTGGTGTTGGGGACGTAGACCCGGGACGGGAAGTCCTCCACCACCGGGGACAGCGCGCCCGGGCGGTCGGCGGCGTAGACGTCGTGCGGGTCGAGTACCGGCGGCATTCCGGGAAGGCCGTCGACCAGCTGCTTCTTCTCGGGCTTGACGGCCGCCTGGGTGCCTTGGGCCTCGTTCGCACGGGGCTCCGTGGTGCCGCTGTCGCATGCGGACAGCAGCGTCAGAGCGGCGAGGGCGGCACCGGCGGCCAGGGCGCGGGCGGTTCGTGTGGGGTGCATCAGCTCAGCAGCTCCGTGGTGGTGACGGCGCGCAGTTTGCGGCGGTCGAGTTCTTGGAGTACGGCGGGAAGGGCGGCGACCGTGTCCGGGTATCCGAAGTGCAGGCTCACCACGGATCCTTCGCGGACCTCGGCCAGGACCTTGCGGGTGACGGCGGGGGCGCCCGGCCGGGTGTAGTCGAGCGAGTCGACGTCGTACGACAGCACGTGCGGGTAGCCCGCGGAGCGCGCCAACCGGACAACGAGCGGGGAGGCCGTGGGGGCGCGGGACGGCCGGAACCAGGTGCCGATCGAGCCGGTGAGCCGTCGAAGCCGGTCCGCGCACTCGGTGATCTCGGCGCGGGCGTCGGACTCGGACATCGTGTTGACGGACACGTGCCGCTGGGTGTGGTTGCCCAGGTCGTGGCCGCCGTCGAGGATGCGCCGGGCGATGTCCGGATGCTCGTCGAGCCAGGTGCCGACGGCGAGCACGGTGACACGGGCGCCGTGCTTCTCGGCCTCGGTGAGCAGCGTCCGGGCCATGGCGGGGTCGCCCTGGCCGTGGAAGGTGAGCGCGACGCGGGAGCGGTCGCGGGGGCCGTGGGTGATCTGGGTGGGCTGGCGGGGGAAGGCCCGGGCGGCGGGGGCGGCGGGGGCGCTGGATCTCGCGGGAGTGCGCGCGCTGTCTCTTATACACAACACAGAGCCCACGAAACATCGAACAAACACGGATGGCCCGGAAAGAGTGAAAAAAATAGT
>NZ_JBHYKH010000004.1:40770-49427 GCF_042741275.1 Streptomyces sp. NPDC058964 | reverse complement strand
GGCGGCGGGCGCGCAGCCGGCGGCGAGGGCGCCCCCGGCGACGAGCCCGGCGCCCGCCCGCAGTGCCCCGCGGCGGTCGGTCGTGGTCACCCGCACCATTTAAGGGGCGTTGGGTAAGAAAACGCCCGATTGACCCGAATGAGGGATCCGTACGGGTCGCGACCTCCGCGAACGTCCGCTCAGCGGTCGGCGACCCGCATCTCGAACCACGTCGTCTTACCTCGTGGGAGCAGATCGACGCCCCACCGGTCGGCCAGCTTGTCCACCAGGAACAGCCCCCGGCCGCTGATGTCCGTCTCCTGAACCGGCATCAGACAGGGCAGCCCCCGGGAGGGGTCGCGCACCTCGACACGGATCCAGCCGCGTCGGCGGCGCATGCGGAGTCCGAAGACCCGGGCGCCGGTGTGCCGTACGGCGTTGCCGACCAGTTCGGAGACGAGCAGGACCGCGTCCTCCGTCATCTTCGGGGTGAGCCCCCACTGGCGCAGCACGACGACCTGGGCGAGCCGGCGCGCGGTGGCCGCCGACTCGGGGCGGGAGGCAACGGGCACCTCCCCCTCCGGTGGAGCGCCAAACAGCTCCAGCGCGTGTTGTCCTGTTTTTTCCACGCCGGCCGGCCACACGCGCGCCGCGGCCGCACGACTGTGTCCCCGCGGCTGTTCGATGCCCTCCAGCCCCGCCATGCCCCCATCATGGCCGCCCGGAGCGCCCTCCGTGGCCGTTCCTGCGGAATACGCCCCCCGGAAGCCCCCATTCCGGGACATCCGATCGGCATATGCCAAAGACATTTCGGCACCCGCCACTGCCCGGCCGACCTGCGCGAACGGGTCGCTTCCGGGCAAGCGACAGGCCGCCTCGACAAGGTAGGCTTAAGGTTGCCTTAAGGCTTTCATAAACCGCCCCATCGAGGGACCCGGATCAGACGTCACGTCAATTGCAAGGGGTTTCGCGGAAAACCTTGATCAAGGCCGGGAACCCCGGGGACCTCAGAGGAACTTCGCCTTGCCCGGCCCTTCCTCCACGAAGCTCTTCATGCCCCGCTCGCGGTCCTCCGTGGCGAACAGCCCCGCGAACCAGTTCCGTTCCACGGCGAGTCCGGTGTCGAGGTCCGTCTCCACACCCGTGTCGATCGACTCCTTCGCCGCGCGCAGCGCGAGGGCCGGCCCCTGCGCCAGCTTCGCGGCCCAGGCGTGCGCCTCGGTGTACACGTCGGCGGCCGGGACGACCCGGTCCACCAGGCCGATCGCCAGGGCCTCGTCGGCCTTCACCATCCGGCCCGTGAAGATGAGGTCCTTGGCCTTGGACGGGCCGACGAGGCGGGGCAGCCGCTGGGTGCCGCCCGCGCCCGGGATGAGGCCGAGCAGGATCTCCGGCTGGCCCAGCTTGGCGTTGTCGGCGGCGATGCGGTAGTCGGCGCACAGGGCCAGTTCGCAGCCACCGCCCAGCGCGTAGCCGGTGACGGCGGCGACGACCGGCTTGGGGATGCGGGCCACGGCGGTGAAGGAGTCCTGCAGGGAGCGGGCGCGCAGGACCATCGCGGTGTGGTCCATGGCCTGCATCTCCTTGATGTCCGCGCCCGCCGCGAACACCTTCTCGCCGCCGTAGATGACCACGGCGCGCACGTCGTCGCGGCGCGTGGCCTCCTCGGCGAGTTCCTTGAGCCGGTCCTGTGTGGCGACGTCCAGCGCGTTCATGGGCGGCCGGTCCAGGCGCAGCGTGCCGACGCCTTCGGCGACTTCGAGAGAGACGGTCATGCAGAGCAGGTTAACGGGGACTAACGCGCGGAGGCCCGGTGCCGTCCGTCACAGCACCGGGCCCCCGCGTCGGACGGTCCTACGCCGTCCACTTCTCCCACGACATGTTCCAGCCGTTGTACCCGTTGTCCGGGGCCACGGTCGCGTCGTGCGAGTGCTTGACGACCACCACGTCGCCGATCATCGAGTGGTTGAAGAACCAGGCCGCCGGGGTGCTCTTGCTGTAGCCGCCGCGCACGTCCTGCAGGCCCACGCAGCCGTGGCTGGCGTTGTAGTTGCCGAAGGCGCCGCCACCCCAGTAGTTGCCGTGGACGAAGGTGCCGGACGTGGTCAGGCGCATGGCGTGCGGGACGTCCTTGATGTCGTACTCGCCGCCGTAGCCGACGGTCTCGCCGTTCATACGGGTCACCGTGAGCTTCTCGCTGATGACCATCTGGCCGTTCCAGGTCTCGTAGCCCGGCTTGCCCGTGGTGATGGGGATGGTCTTGACGACCTTGCCGTCCTGGGTGACCTTCATCGTGTGCTTCTTGGCGTCCACGACGGAGACCTGGTTGCGGCCGATGGTGAACTTCACCGTCTTGGTCTGCTTGCCGTAGACCCCGGAGCGTCCCTCGACGCCGTCGAGGTTGTGGGAGACGGTGACCTTCGTGCCTTCCTTCCAGTACGTCTCGGGACGGAAGTCCAGCCGGTCGTTGCCGAACCAGTGGCCCTGGACGTCGACGGCGGGCTCGGTCTTGATGCTGATGGCCTTCTTCACGTCGTCGGGGTGCGTGATGCCCCGGGTGAAGTGGACGGAGAACGGCATCCCGACGCCGACCGTGGAGCCGTCCTCGGGGGTGAAGTAGCCGACGAAGGTGTTCTTCGGCGTCAGGGTGGTGAAGCTGGAGTCCTCGGCGGCCTCGCGGCCCGCGGAGTCCTTGGCGACGGCGTGCACCGTGTACTTGGTGGCGGCGGCCAGGTGGGACGAGGGCGTCCAGGTGGCGCCCCCGTTGGTTATCGCGCCGTCTATCTTCCTGCCCTTGGCGTCCTCGACCTCGACCTGGGTCAGCTTGCCCTTGCCGGCGCTGACCTTGAGCACCCCGCTGGTGTCGACCCCGGTCGCGCCGGACTTGGGCACGATGCTGACGACGGCCTCGGACTGCTTGCTCTGCTGTGCCGAGGTGTCCTTGCCCTTCCCGCCACCGGAGCCGGCGCCCGAGTCCGACCCTCCGCCGCCGCACGCGGTGACGGCCATGAGCAGGGCGCCGGCCAGCAGGACCGGCAGCCCCTTCCGGCCTCGTCTCCCCGCGTCAACCGACGCCCCCGATATCGGCCGCACGTTCAAGTTCTCTCCCCTCGCAGGGCCTGCTCAGGCCCGCACCCCGGCGCGTCCCGCGCGCACATTGGCGCATATTAACCGCAGGGTTTTGAGCTTCGTGTCAGCCAAAGGTCACCGTTCCGTCGCAACTTCGGCCGGCCCACTCACCGCGAACCCGGCCCCCCGTCGGCTCACTTGACCGCGCTGCCCGCCTTCCACTCCTTCCACCCCATGTTCCACCCTCCGAGCCCATTGTCGGGAGAGACCTTTTTGTCATTGCTGTTGACGACCTCGACGACGTCTCCGACGAGGCTGCGGTCGAAGAACCAGCCCGCGGGCGTGTCCGAACCGCCGCCCTTGACGTCCCTGAGGCCCACACAGCCGTGGCTGACGTTCACGTTCCCGGGCGCGTCCGGCGCCCAGTAGTTGCCGTGGAGGAAGGTGCCGGAGTCGGTGAGCTTCATGGCGTGCGGGACGTCGGGGATGTCGTACTCGCCGCCGAAGCCCACCGTGCGGCTGTTCATCCGGGTGACCTCGAGCATCTCCATCACCACCATCTTCCCGTTGTAGGTGGTGGTCTCGGGGGCGCCGGCGGTGATGGGGACGGTGGCGAGGAGCCGGCCGTCCCGTCTGACCTCCATGGTGTGCGCGGCCGCGTCCACCAGCGAGACCTGGCTGCGGCCGATCGTGAAGGTGAACGTCTTGTACTGCAGCCCGTAGACGCCGCGCGCGCCCTCGACGTCACGCAGTCTCAGATCGACGGTGACCTGGGTGCCGGGCTTCCAGTACTGCCGGGGGCGGAAGTCGAGGCGGTCGTCGCCGAACCAGTGCGGGCTGATCTCGACGGGTGGCCTGGCGCTGACGTGGATGGCCCGTTCGACGGCCGCGCGGTTCTCGATCGACCGGCTGAAGGCCAGGGAGACGATCATTCCGGTGCCGACGGTCGAGCGGTTCTCGGGGGTGACGTATCCGATGAACCGCTGGTCGGGGACGTACGTGGTGAAGGTGGCGTGCCGGGCCGAACGGCGCCCGTGGCCGTCCAGCGCCACCGCGTCGACGGTGTACTTGGCGGCGAGCGCCAGCTTGCGGTCGTCCGGCTCCCAGCCGGCGCCGTCGTCGGTCATGTGCCCGGCCACCGGGGTGTCCTGGGCGTCCTGGGACCTGACCACGCTGACCGATTCCAGGCGGCCGCCGGACGCCCGCACCCGCAGCCGCTCGCCGGAGCGCACCGCCTTGCTGCCGTCGTCCGGGGAGATGCGGATGATGTCGTCGGGTGCCGGCGGTTTGCCGAAGACCCGGTCGAGGGCGCTTCCGCCCGCCCCGTCCGTGGTGCAGCCGGCGGCTCCGGCCAGCAGTCCTGCCCATGTCAGTACGGCGGCCAGTGCGGCCCCCGCGCGCCGTGCGCGCCCTTGTGCATACCTCACGAGCGGCTCAACGACCGGGCCCACCCCGGGGAAACGTGAGTGCGACGCAAGCGCTGGGCAGAACAGTGGGAGGACGACGCGATGGGGAGCCGCGCCCGTGAGCCGCGGGGACGCCGGTGCCGGGAGGTCGTGCGCGCAGCGGGCCCGCCGGGTCCGGGCGCGCACGGCCGCCCGAGCACTGGCTGAGAGCGCTCCGAAGGCGAACGAGCCGACACAAAGGGGCCGCAAGGTGACGAGCGCAGCCGAGGAGCAGACAGTGGCTCAGGAGCGGGCCGTCGAGGGCGGCCGCCCGGCCTCCGCGGTGAACGGCGCCCAGCGCCCCACTCCTCCCACCCCACCCGTTTGGCCGGGCGCGCCCACCCCGCTCGGCGCGCGCTTCCGGGTCGGCCCGGACGGGGTGGCGGGCACCAACTTCGCGCTGTGGGCGGCCGGGGCGGAGGCGGTCCGGCTGTGCCTGTTCGACGAGCGGGGCCGGGAGACACAGTTGCGGCTGACCGAACTGACGCACGAGATCTGGCACGGTTTCGTGCCGGGTGTGATGCCCGGACAGCGCTACGGCTACCGGGTGGACGGCCGCTGGGACCCGTGGATCGGCGCCCGGTGGAACCCGGCCAAGCTGCTCCTCGACCCGTACGCGCGCGCGGTGGACGGCGAGTTCAGCCTGCCGCCGGAGGTCTACGGGCACGTCCGGGACTGGCCGGAGCAGCACGTCGCCGACACCGTGCGCGACGACCGGGACTCCGCACCGTTCGTCCCGAAGGGCGTCGTGGTCCATGACGACGACGACTGGGCGGACGACCGCCGTCCCAAGACCCCCTGGGCCGACTCGGTCATCTATGAGCTCCATGTGCGCGGCTTCACGCAGTTGCACCCGGACGTCCCGCCCGAGCTGCGCGGCACCTACGCGGGCCTGGCGCACCCGGCGGCCATCGCGCACCTGGTACGGCTGGGCGTGACGGCCGTCGAGCTGCTCCCCGTGCACCAGTTCGCCCACGAGGACCATCTGCTGCGCCGCGGTCTGAAGAACTACTGGGGCTACAACTCCATCGGGTACTTCGCCCCGCACGCGGCCTACGCGGCCTCCGGAACGACGGGCGGGCAGGTCGGCGAGTTCAAGCGCATGGTGCGCGCCCTGCACTCGGCGGGCATCGAGGTCATCCTCGACGTGGTCTACAACCACACGGCGGAGGCCGGCGAGCTGGGCCCCTCCCTGTCCCTCAAGGGCATCGACAACCGCGGCTACTACCGCCTCCAGGACGACGCCCGCCGCTACGCCGACTACACCGGCTGCGGCAACACCCTGCACGTCGTCCAGCCACAGGTCCTGCGGCTGATCACCGACTCGCTGCGCTACTGGGTGACGGAGATGGGGGTGGACGGCTTCCGCTTCGACCTGGCGGCGGCGCTGGCGCGCTCCATGCACGACGTCGACATGCTGTCCCCGTTCCTCGCCGTGATCGCCCAGGACCCGGTGCTGCGCCGGGTGAAGCTCATCGCCGAGCCCTGGGACATCGGTTCGGGCGGCTACCAGGTGGGGGCGTTCCCTCCGCTGTGGACGGAGTGGAACGACCGCTACCGCAACGCGATCCGCGACTTCTGGCGGGGCGCGCTCCCCGACGTGCGGGACCTGGGCTACCGCCTGTCCGGCTCCAGCGACCTGTACGCCTGGGGCGGCCGCCGTCCCTACGCCTCGGTCAACTTCATCACGGCCCACGACGGTTTCACCCTGCGCGACCTGGTCTCCTACGAGGGCAAGCACAACGAGGCGAACGGCGAGAACAACCGGGACGGCTCCAACGACAACCGCTCCTGGAACTGCGGGGCGGAGGGAGAGACGGAGGACGAGCGCGTACGGCTGCTGCGGCGACGGCAGCTGCGGAACCTGCTGACCACGCTGCTGCTCTCGACGGGCGTGCCGATGCTGGTGGCGGGCGACGAGCTCGGCCGCACCCAGCGCGGCAACAACAACGCCTACTGCCAGGACAACGAGATCAGCTGGCTGGACTGGACCCTGCTGGACGACCCGGCCTGGCGGCCCCTGTTCGACCTGACCTCCCGTCTCATCGCGCTGCGCCACCGCCATCCGGTCCTGCGCCGCCGCGCCTTCTTCTCCGGCCGCGCCCACTCGGCGGACGGGCTGCGGGACCTGGCCTGGTTCACGGCACGCGGCGAGGAGATGACCGAGGGCGACTGGTACGCCCCCGCGGCCACGCTCGGCATGTACCTCTCCGGCCGGGACATACCGGGCCGCGACGAACAGGGCGCGCCGATCGCCGACGACAGCTTCCTCGCGGTGCTGCACGCCGGGGACCGCCCGGCGAGCTTCGTGCTGCCCGGACCGCCGTGGGCCGAACGGTACGAGGTCGTCGTCGACACGTCACGCGAGGAGCAGGCCGAGGCGCCGGAGGCGGCCCACCGCGCGGGGACGGCCATGACGGTGCCGGCGCGGTCGGTGCTGCTGCTGAGGGTGAGGTAGCGGCGCTGTCCGGTCGGCCCCTCGAACACGCTGGTCGTAGGACCAGCGGCGGAGCCGGGTCGGGCCGAAACTCGGTGGGCGTTGTCGGTGCCGGTCCGTAGTCTCGCTGGTGATGCCGACGACACGTGCAACCACCGAGGACCCCACCGGCCGTTCGGCCGTCCGAACCCTGCTGCGCCTGTGGCCGTACGTCCGGCCGGTGCGGGTGCGGCTGTTCACCGCCGCGTTCGTCGCGGTCGTCGCCTCCTGTCTGGGGCTGGTGATCCCGCTCGTCCTGAAGTGGTTGGTGGACGGGCCGGTGGCCGACCGGGATCCGGGCGGGGTGTGGCTCGGCGCGCTGTATCTGCTGCTGCTCGGGATCGCGGAGGCGGGGCTGTTCGGGCTGCGGCGGTGGCTGGTCGCGCGGCCGCTGTCGAATGTCGAGGCGGAGATGCGGGCGGGCCTGTACCGGCACCTGCAGCGGCTGCCGGTGGCCTTCCACGACCGGTGGGCCTCCGGCCAATTGCTGTCCCGCGCCACGACCGATCTGATGCTGCTGCGCATGTTCCTCGCCTTTCCGCTGACGTTCCTGCTGGTCAACGGGGTGACGATCCTCGTCGGCCTGGTCATCATGCTGCAGCAGGACTGGACCCTGGGACTGGTCGTCCTGGGTCCCGCCGTGCCCGTGATGTGCACCTGCGTCGTCTTCGAGCGGCGGTACGCGGACGTGGCCCGGCTGGCCCAGGACCAGGTCGGCGACCTGACGACGGTCGTCGAGGAGAGCGTGCTCGGGATCCGGATCATCAAGGGGTTCGGCCGGCACCGCAGCCAGGCGCGGGCGTTCCGCACGCTGTCGTGGACGCTGCGCGGCACCGAACTGCGCAAGGCCCGGCTGCTGGCGACCATCTGGGCCGTCATCGTGACGCTGCCGGAGCTGGCGATCGGCGCGGCGCTGGTGCTGGGCGTCGTACGGGTGGCGGACGGGGACCTGTCGACGGGGACCCTGGTCGCCTTTCTGAGTACGGCTCTCGCGCTGCGGTGGCCCGTGGACTCCATCGGGTTCCTGCTGGCGATGACCCAGGAGGCGGCGACCGCGACGGAGCGGTACTTCGAGGTGATGGACGCCCGGCCGGAGGACCCGCACGTCACCGGACGGACCGGGAGACCGGCGGCCGCACGGACCGGTCTGCGGTTCGACGGCGTCATGTTCCGCTACCCCGATGCCCCGCCCGGCTCCCCGCCCGTCCTCGACCGCATCGACCTCCATATCCGCCCCGGCGAGTCCATGGCCCTGGTCGGGGCCACGGGCAGCGGCAAGACCACGCTCACCGCGCTCGTCCCCCGGCTGCACGAGGTGACCTCCGGGCGGATCACGCTGGACGGCGAGGACATCACCGCGATGTCCCGCGAGGAACTGCGCTCCAGGGTGGCGGTCGCCTTCGAGGAACCCACCCTGTTCTCGGCGAGTGTCGGGGAGAACGTGCTCATGGGGGCCGACGACGGCGCCGGTGCGCCGGAGCTGGAGCGGGCGCTCGCCGTCGCGCAGGCCGAGTTCGCGCACGGGCTGCCGCAGGGCACGCGGACACGGGTCGGCGAGCAGGGGCTGAGCCTGTCCGGCGGGCAGCGGCAGCGGCTGGCGCTCGCCCGGGCCGGCGGGGGGCGGCCCGGGGGGCAGGGCGGGGTCGGGCCGCGGTGCGCGCGCGGCGGGCCCCACCACGCCCCGCGGG
>NZ_JBHYKH010000004.1:32658-40760 GCF_042741275.1 Streptomyces sp. NPDC058964 | reverse complement strand
GGGGGTCGGGGCGCGCGGGGGGGCGCTCGGGGGGGCCGGTGCTCGCGGCCCCGGACCGCCCGCGGCCCCCCCCTCGACGTGCACACCGAGGCCGCCGTGGAGGCGGCGCTGCGGCAGGTCCTCGCGGACACCACCGCGCTCATCGTGGCCCATCGGCCCTCCACGGTGCTGCTCGCCGACCGCGTCGCCCTGCTCTCCGAGGGCCGCATCAGCGCGGTCGGCACCCACCACGAACTGCTCCGCACGAACGCCGAATACGCCCACCTGATGTCGGGCGAACAGACGAGGGAGCCGGCCGGGGATCCGGGCGGGCAGCCGACCGAGGAAGCGGAGGACGACCGATGACCGCCCCCACCACCTCCGCCTCCACCGCCCCCGCGACCGGCGACGAGGGCGAACTCCCCCGCCCGCACGACAGCACCGACCCCTTCGACCGCGACGTCCTGCCCACCCGGCCCGGTGCCACGGCCGCTCTGCTGCGGTCACTGCTCGCCCCGATGAAGGCCCGCGTCGCCGTCACCACCCTTCTGCTGCTGCTCCAGCAGGCGGCCGTCCAGGCGGGCCCGCTGCTGGTGGCGTACGCCATCGACCGCGCCGTACCGGCGTTCCGGGACCACGACCACGGGCCGCTGATCGCGGTGGCCGTCGGGTACGGGCTGTGCGCGCTGGTCTCCGGCGCGCTCCAGTTCGCGTTCATCGAGGCCTCCGCGCGCGTCAATCAGGACGTGCTGCTCGACCTGCGCGGCCGGATCTTCCGGCACGCCCAGGCGCTGAGCGTCGACTTCCACGAGCGTTACACGAGCGGTCGCCTGATCTCCCGCTCCACCACGGACGTCGAGTCGCTGCGGGAGCTGCTCAGCGAGGGGCTCCAGGAACTGGTCACGGTCGTCCTGTCGTTCCTCTACATCTCCGCGATGCTGCTCTGGCTCGACCTCGGCCTGGGCGCGGTCGCGGTGGTCTCGTTCGTGCCGCTGTACCTCCTCGTACGGCTGTACCAGCGGCGCGCGGGCCGGGTGTTCACGGCGCGCTCCACGGCGATCGCGGCCGTGATCGTGAAGTTCGTGGAGACCATGAACGGCATCCGGCCCGTGCGCACCTTCCGCCGGGAGGCCGCGAACGACGCCGGCTTCCGTGTGCTGAACCGGCGGCACGAGCGCACCAACGGCGACGCGCTCCTGGAGATGGCCCGCTATGTGGTCGGCTCCCGGCTGGTCGCGAACACGGCGGTCGCGGCGATCGTGCTGTGGGGCGCCCAGCGGGTGGCGTCCGGCTCCCTGGACCTCGGTGTGCTGGCGGCCGCGGTGCTGTACCTGCGGCGGCTGTACGACCCGATCGACCGGCTCGGCATGTTCCTCAACTCGTACCAGTCGGCGGCCGCCTCCCTGGAGAAGATCGCCGGGCTGCTGGCCCAGACCCCGTCCGTGCCGGAACCGTCGGCTCCCGAGGAGCTCCCGGCGCTGGAGACGGCGGACCGTCCCGGCCGCGAGGTCGTCTTCGACGGCGTGCGGTTCGCCTACCGCACGGGCGGCGAGGTGCTCCCCCGCTTCGATCTGGCGATCCCGGCCGGGCAGACGGTCGCGGTCGTCGGCTCCACGGGCGCGGGCAAGTCGACGCTGGCCAAGCTGCTCGCCCGGTTCTACGACCCCTCCGACGGCCGTGTCCTGCTCGACGGCGTCGACCTGCGCGACCTCGCCGTGCCCGAACTGCGGCGCGGGGTGGTCATGGTGACGCAGGAGGCGTTCCTGTTCTCCGGCACGGTCGCGGAGAACATCGCGATCGGGCGGCCGGACGCGACCCGGGAGGAGATCGAGCGGGCCGCGAAGGCCATCGGCGCGCACGAGTTCATCAGCGCCCTGCCCGACGGGTACGACACGGACGTGCGCAAGCGGGGCGGCCGCATCTCCGCAGGCCAGCGCCAACTGGTGGCGTTCGCACGGGCGTTGCTCGCCGATCCGGCGGTCCTGATCCTCGACGAGGCGACCAGCTCGCTGGACGTCCCCGGCGAGCGGGCGGTGCAGCGCGCCATGTCGACGGTGCTGCGCGGCCGCACGGCCGTGGTGATCGCGCACCGGCTGTCGACGGTGGAGATCGCCGACCGGGTACTGGTCATGGAGCACGGGCGGATCGTCGAGGACGGCGGTCCGGACGAACTGATCGCGGGTACCGGGAGATTCGCGGATCTGCACCGGGCGTGGCGGGACAGCCTGGCGTGAGGCGGGGAGACTCGACGGTCGACGTGCACGCCGACCCCGGCGCCCCCGACTGCCGCAGCGGCTGGGCGTATCTGGCCTGGCTGGTGCGCTGCCAGCCGTGGCGGGCGGTGGCCGGAGCGGTGTTGGCCAGCAGCTGGATGGTGCTGATGGCGGCAGCGCCGTATCTGCTGTCGAAGGCGGTGGACGAGGGCCTCGAGCCCGGCGACACGGCGGCGCTCGTCGGCTGGACGGCCGCCCTCACCGCCGTCGGCGCGCTCAACGCCTGGGTGAGCATCATGCGGCACCGCACGATGACCCGGCTGCGCATGGACGCCTACTTCCGCACGATCAAGGTGACCGTCGGACAGGCCGTGCGGCTCGGGGACGCGCTGCGGCGCAGGGTGGGGACCGGGGAGGTCGTCACGATCGGCGTGGGCGACGTGCACACCATCGCCAACGCGCTGACGGTGATCGGTCCGGGCGTCGGCTCGGTCGTCGTGTACGTCTTCGTCGCCGGGCTGCTGTTGTCCGTCTCGCCGCTGCTGGCGGCGGTCGTGCTGCTCGGGATGCCGGTGATCGCCGCGATCGCCCTGCCGCTGATGACGCGGCTGCGGGGCGCGGAGGGCGAGTACCGGGAGCGGCAGGGCGTGCTCACCGCGCGGATCGGGGACCTCGCCGGCGGTCTGCGGGTGCTCAACGGGCTGGGCGGAAAGGGTCTGTTCGCGGACGGCTTCCGCCGGGACTCGGGGCGGCTGCGCGAGCAGGGCTACCGGGTGGGCTCGTCCGCCAGCTGGCTCCAGGCGCTCGGCGTGGGCCTGCCGACGCTGTTCCTCGCCGTGGTGACCTGGCTCGCGGCCCGGCTCGCCGCCCAGGGGGAGCTCACGGTGGGTCAGTTGGTGTCGGTGTACGGCTATGTCGCCGTGCTGGTCGGCCCGGTGGCATTCCTCGTCGACATGGGGTACCAGCTCAGCCGTGGTGTCGTCGCCGCCGACCGGGTCGTACGGCTGCTGCGCCTGGAACCCGACCCGGACACCGGGACGGCCGACGCGCCGGCCGAGCCGTCGGTGCTGCACGATCCCGGCTCGGGTGTGCGGGTGCGGCCGGGACGGCTGACGGCGGTGGTCGGGGCGCGCCCGGCGGAGCTGACCGCCCTGGTCGACCGGCTCGGGCGGCTGGGCCCGACCGACGTCACCTGGGGCGGCGTCCGGCTCGACGCGATCCCGCTCGCCCAGGTGCGGGCCAGGATCCTGGTCGCGGACAACGAGGCCGACCTGTTCGCCGGGCCGCTGCGGGAGGTGGTGGCCGGCCGCGGTGAGCCCTCGCCGGAGCAGGTGCGGCGGGCAGTGCGGGCGGCTGCCGCGGACGACATCGTGCAGGGGCTGGCGGAGGGCCTGGACACCACGGTGACGGGGCAGGGCCGCAGCCTTTCCGGCGGGCAGCGGCAGCGGGTCCGGCTGGTCCGTGCGCTGCTGGCCGATCCGGAGGTGCTGCTGGCCGTCGAGCCGACGTCGGCGCTGGACGCGCACACGGAGGCGGCGGTGGCAGAGCGGCTGCGGGCGGCCCGCCACGGCCTCACCACGGTCGTCACGACGACGTCTCCGCTCGTCCTCGACCACGCGGACACAGTGATCTACCTGGACGGCGGAAAGGTCGTCGCCGCCGGCCGGCACCCGGAGCTGCTGGAACGGGAGCCGGGGTACCGGGAGTTGGTGGCGCGGGACAGCGAGGAGACGGTGCGATGACGTCCGAGGAGGCGCGGCTGCCCGTCGCCGGATCCGCCGAGGTGCGGCGGGCCGTGGGGCGGCTGGTGCGGGCCGACGGGTGGGCCGTGGGCGGGGTGCTGCTGCTCAACGTGCTCGCCGCCGGAGCGGGGCTGGCCGGACCCTGGCTGCTGGGACGGATCATCGACGAGGTGCGCGACAGGGGCGGGGCCGGCGCGGTGGACCGGCTGGCGTCCGTGATCGTGCTGTGCGCGTCGGCGCAGTTGCTCCTCGCCCGCTGGGCCCGGTACGCGGGACACCGCTTCGGGGAGCGGACACTGGCCCGGGTGCGTGAGGAGTTCGTCGACCGGGCGCTGGCGCTGCCCGCGTCGGCCGTGGAGCGGGCCGGCACCGGCGATCTGACCACACGCGGCACCGCCGACGTGGCGGCCGTCGGCACCACCCTGCGGGACGCCGGGCCGGAGCTGCTGGTCTGCGGGGTGCAGGCGCTGTTCACGCTCGCCGCGGTGTTCGTGATCGACCCGCTGCTCGGCGCGGTGGGGGTCCTGGGCCTGACCCCGATCTGGTTCGCGCTGCGCTGGTATCTTCGCCGGGCCCGTGCGGGCTATCTCGCCCAGGGCGCGGCGGACTCGGACGTCGCCGAGGCGCTCGCCTCGACCGCCGCCGGAGCCCGTACCGTCGAGGCGTTCCGGCTCGAGGAGCGGCGCACGGCGGCCGGCAGGGACGCGCTGGCGACCGCTCGGCGGGCCCGCTTCCACACCCTGTATCTGCGCTCGGTGTTCTTCCCGGTGATCGAGGTGTCGTACTCACTGCCGGTGGCGGGCGTGCTGCTGCTCGGCGGCGCGCTGCACGGCCGGGGCGTGGTGAGTCTGGGTGCGGTGGTGGCGGCGGCGCTGTATCTGCGGCAGTTCACCGAGCCGCTGGACCAGATCCTGGTGCGGGTGGAGCAACTCCAGTCGAGCGGGGCTTCGTTCGCGCGGGTGGAGGGGCTGGCGTGGGCGCCGGCGAGCCAGGCGGGCGCCGGAGCGGTTCCGGCCGGCGACCGCATCGACGTGACGGAGGTGCGGTACGCCTACGAGCGCGGCGGGGAGGTGCTGCGCGGGGTGGACCTGACGGTGACCCCCGGGGAGCGGCTCGCGGTGGTCGGTCCGTCCGGCGCGGGAAAGACCACCCTGAGCAGACTGCTGGCCGGGGTGGACCGGCCGACCGCGGGCACCGTGACGGTGGGCGGTGTGCCGGTCGCGGCGCTGGCACCGGAAACGCTGCGCCGCCAGGTCGTCCTGGTCACCCAGGAGCACCATGTGTTCCTCGGCACGGTCCGCGACAATCTCCTGATCGCCGAACCGTCCGCCGCGGACGCGGAGTTGTGGACCGCGCTGTCGGCGGTGGGCGCCGAGGAGTGGGTGCGTGAGCTGCCGGAGGGCCTCGACACCCCGCTCGGTACGGGCGTCAGGGCCACGGACGGCTCCCAGGCGCAGCAGCTCGCCCTCGCCCGGGTGGTGCTGGCCGACCCGCACACGCTGATCCTGGACGAGGCCACGGCCCTGCTGGACCCGACGACCGCCCGGCACACCGAGCGCGCCCTGGCCGCCGTACTGGAGGGCCGGACCGTCATCGCCATCGCCCACCGTCTGCACACCGCGCACGACGCCGACCGGGTGGCCGTAATGGAGAACGGCCGCCTCACCGAACTCGGCACGCACGAGGCCCTGGTGACGGCGGACGGCGCCTACGCGGCTCTGTGGCGGACGTGGCACGGGGACGGCTGATCCTGAGCCGGTTCGGGAGGGCGGCACCGGCGGCCCGGCGGCACTCCGGAACGGCCACTTCTCGGCCAACGGTCCGCATACCGAACATGAACATCCGGTCAACGAACCAATTCCGGCCAAGTTTCTGACGCGGTCCTGACAGATGGCGTGATCCCCTGCCACTCTTCCCACGGCCGACTCACAGCAACCCCACAGCTACAGATCGCTACGAGCGGCCCCGCACACGCACATGGTTCCGCGTTACGCCAAGTTCTGCCCGGTCGCCCCAACCCACCGACCGGATCTCCCCTGGCCGCGCGACCCGCGGCCATGCAGAAGGAGTCAGTGTTGAGAAGCAGTTCCTCTCGCGGACGCACCTCCCACACCTCGCACCGCCGCACCGCAGCCGTCGCCCTCGCGGGCGTCACCGCCCTGATCGCCGCCGCCGTCCAGGCGGGCGCCGCCAGCGCCGCTCCCGCCAACACCTCCTCGGGCAAGGCGAACCCGGCCCACTCGGCGGTCAGGCTCACCCCCTCGCAGCGCGCCGAGCTGCTCCGTGACGCCGGCGCCGCCAAGGCGGACACGGCCAGGGCGATAGGCCTCGGCGCGCAGGAGAAGCTCGTCGCCCGTGACGTCGTAAAGGACGCCGACGGCACCCTGCACACCCGCTACGAGCGCACCTACGCGGGCCTCCCGGTCCTCGGCGGCGACCTGATCGTCGACACCTCCAAGTCGGGTGCGCCCCAGCGGGTCATCAAGGCCACCGATGCCGCCATCAGGGTCGCCGGTCTCACCCCGAAGGTCACCAGGGCGGCCGCCGAGCGGCAGGCCGTCGCGCGCGCCCGGTCCCTCGGCGGCACCAGGTCCGCCGCCGGCAGCGCCCGCAAGGTGATCTGGGCCGGCAGCGGCAAGCCCGTCCTCGCGTACGAGACCGTCGTCGGCGGCCTCCAGGACGACGGCACGCCCAGCCGGCTGCACGTCATCACCGACGCCGCCACCGGCAAGAAGCTCTACGAGTACCAGGGCATCGAGACCGGCATCGGCAACACGCAGTACAGCGGCCAGGTGACGCTGACCACGACCCAGTCGGGCTCGAACTACACCCTGACCGACGGGGCGCGCGGCGGCCACAAGACGTACAACCTCAACCACGGTTCGTCCGGAACCGGCACGCTGTTCTCGCAGACCAACGACACCTGGGGCAACGGCACCACGTCGAACGCCGCCACCGCGGGCGCCGACGCCCACTACGGCGCCGCCGTCACCTGGGACTTCTACAAGAACACCTTCGGCCGCAGCGGCATCAAGAACAACGGCGTGGGGGCGTACTCCCGGGTCCACTACGGCAACTCGTACGTCAACGCGTTCTGGGACGACAGCTGCTTCTGCATGACCTACGGCGACGGCTCCGGCAACACGCACCCGCTCACGGCCATCGACGTCGCGGGGCACGAAATGAGCCACGGCGTCACCTCCAACACCGCCGGCCTCGACTACAGCGGAGAGTCGGGCGGCCTCAACGAGGCGACCTCCGACATCTTCGGCGCCGGCGTGGAGTTCTACGCCAACAACTCCAACGACGTCGGCGACTACCTCGTCGGCGAGAAGATCGACATCAACGGCGACGGCACCCCGCTGCGCTACATGGACAAGCCCAGCAAGGACGGCGCGTCCAAGGACAGCTGGTACTCCGGGATCGGCGGCGTCGACGTGCACTACTCGTCGGGCCCCGCGAACCACTTCTTCTACCTGCTGAGCGAGGGCAGCGGCGCCAAGGTCATCAACGGCGTCAGCTACAACTCGCCCACGGCGGACGGACTTCCGGTCACCGGCATCGGCCGGGACAAGGCGCTGCAGATCTGGTACCGGGCGCTGACCACCAAGTTCACCTCGACCACCAACTACGCGGGCGCCCGGACCGGCACCCTCGCGGCGGCGGGTGAGCTGTACGGCACCACGAGCGCCGAGTACAAGGCGGTGCAGGACGCGTGGGCGGCCGTCGCGGTCGGTTCGCGCTCCGGTGGCGGTGGTGGCGGCGGTTCGTCGTACGAGAACACCACCCCCGTGTCCATTCCGGACAACGGGCCCGCGGTCACCTCGAACATCACCGTCTCCGGCCGGACCGGAAACGCGCCGAACAACCTTCAGGTGACGGTCGACATCACCCACACCTGGCGCGGTGACCTGGTCATCGACCTGGTCGGGCCATCGGGCACGTCCTACCGCCTGAAGAACTTCAGCTCGTCCGATTCGGCCGACAATGTGAACGCGACCTACACGGTCAACGCCTCGTCCGAATCAGCCAATGGCACCTGGAAGCTGAAGGTCCAGGACCAGGCCGCACAGGATGTCGGCACCATCAACAGCTGGAAGCTGACGTTCCCGTAAACCGCAGTACACGGGCGCGGTGAGCACGGGGGGGGGCCCGGGGGGGCGCGCCC
>NZ_JBHYKH010000004.1:0-32648 GCF_042741275.1 Streptomyces sp. NPDC058964 | reverse complement strand
ACACCCCCAACCCTGGCGGGGTGCGCGGGGCGGGGCCCGGGGTTTCTACTCCCGGGGGGGGCGCCCGTTTTACATGCCTGCAACGTTTACCGGTCAGTCGGTTTTCGGCCAACATCACTTCAAGGTCCTGACATGTACGCGCCCCTGATGCCACTCTTCCCTCACCCGCCGCAGCAGCACAGCAACTTCACGACTCAACTCCGGTCAGTAACCCCACGCTGTCCGGACTCCCCCACAAGAAGGAGCTTGAGTGAGCCCCCTCTACGCGCGTCACAAGCGCACCACTCTGGCCATCGCCACTGCTGTCGCAGCCGGAGCCCTGCTCTCCACCGGTCTGACCACCAGCGCCTCCGCGCAGACCCCCACCGCGGACTCCGGCAGGACCACCCTCGCCGCGGCCCCGACCGCGCTGACCAACGCGGCCCGCACCACCCTGATCCAGAAGGCACAGGCCGGCGCCACCGAGACCGCCCGGAGCATAGGCCTCGGCGCCAAGGAGAAGCTGGTCGTCAAGGACGTCGTCAAGGACGCCGACGGCACGGTCCACACCCGCTACGAGCGCACCTACGCGGGCCTCCCGGTCCTCGGCGGCGACCTCGTCGTCCACACCTCCAAGGCGGGCAAGGCCGAGGGCGTCACCAGAGCCACGAAGAGCGCCGTCAAGGTGGCCTCGCTCAAGCCGCAGATCACCGCCGCCAAGGCCGAGAAGCAGGCCGTGAGCTCCGCCAAGACCCTGGGCTCCGCCAAGACCGCCGCCGACGGCGCGCGCAAGGTGATCTGGGCCGGCTCCGGCAAGCCCGTCCTCGCCTACGAGACGGTCGTCGGCGGCTTCCAGGACGACGGCACCCCGAACCAGCTGCACGTCATCACCGACGCGGCCACCGGCAAGAAGCTCTTCGAGTACCAGGGCATCGAGAACGCCACCGGCACCGGCAAGACCCTGTACTCGGGCACGGTCAGCCTGAACACCAACCTGTCGGGCTCGACGTACCAGCTGTACGACACCACGCGCGGTGGTCACAAGACGTACAACCTGAAGCACACCACCAGCTCCGGCACCGGCACCCTGTTCACCGACTCGGACAACGTCTGGGGCACCGGCGCCGCCTCCAGCTCCACCACCGACCAGACCGCGGCCGCCGACGCCGCCTACGGCGCGCAGGAGACCTGGGACTTCTACAAGAACACCTTCGGCCGCAGCGGCATCAAGAACAACGGGGTCGGCGCCTACTCCCGCGTCCACTACGGCAGCTCGTACGTCAACGCCTTCTGGGACGACAGCTGCTTCTGCATGACCTACGGCGACGGCGAGACCAACAACCACCCGCTGACCTCGCTGGACGTGGCCGGCCACGAGATGAGCCACGGCGTCACCGCGAACACCGCGGGCCTGAACTACTCGGGCGAGTCCGGCGGCCTGAACGAGGCGACCTCCGACATCTTCGGCACCGGCGTGGAGTTCTACGCCAACAACGCCTCCGACGTCGGCGACTACCTCATCGGCGAGAAGATCGACATCAACGGCGACGGCACCCCGCTGCGCTACATGGACAAGCCCAGCAAGGACGGCGGCTCCGCCGACTACTGGTCCTCCACCGTCGGCAACAAGGACGTGCACTACTCGTCCGGTGTCGCGAACCACTTCTTCTACCTCCTGGCGGAGGGCAGCGGCGCCAAGACGATCAACGGCGTCAGCTACAACTCGCCGACGTCCAACGGCTCCACGGTCACCGGCATCGGCCGCGCAAAGGCGCTGCAGATCTGGTACAAGGCGCTGACGACGTACTTCACGTCGACCACCAACTACAAGTCGGCCCGCACCGGCACGCTGTCGGCGGCGGCCGCCCTGTACGGCTCCGGCAGCACCGAGTACAACGCGGTGGCCGCGGCCTGGTCGGCGGTCAACGTCAGCTGATCACCGTCCGGTGAACGGCTGCAGGGCGGTACCCGGCGCGACGGCGTCCCGGGTACCGCCCTACGCTTGTGTCCCATGCCCTCGGCGTCCTTCACCTACGAGCCGGTCGGCGCGACCCGCGACGACCTGAACTTCTGCCCGCCCGGCTTCCGCCCGATGCACGTGCGCAGCCGCATCGGCGAGGGGCCGGAGGTCTTCCGCCGGGCCGCGGAGGCGGTCCTCACCTGGGAGATGCACCGGGCGATGGGCGTCGGCATCGACGCCACCGCCGACCGCGCGGCCCCGGACGTGGACGTCACGGTCACGCTGGCGGGCCTGATAAAGGCGCCCTGCCGCATAGTCTGGACGGCCGACGAGCCCCGCCGGGCCGGCTGGGCCTACGGCACCCTGACCGGCCACCCCGAATGCGGCGAGGAGGCCTTCGTGGTCGACCGCACCGGAGACGGCACGGTCTGGCTGACGGTCGCCGCCTTCAGCCGCCCCCAGAAGTGGTACGCCCGCGCGGGCGGAGCGGCGACACGGGGCTTGCAGCACGCCTACGCCCGCCGGTGCGGCGTGGTGCTGCGCCGGCTGTGCGCCGAGTTCGCGGAGGACTGACCGAACTCCCCGACGGCAAGGCGCCGCAACGACAGGGGCTCTGCCCGAGGGATTCCCCGGCAGAGCCCCTGTGCGTCATCGCAGATCCCGTGCTGTGCGGAACTACCGGTCCGCGCCCGAGGCCGGGACCACATCCCACATGCCGAGAACCTCTACGAAGTCGGCGGTCCGAATGACTCGGTCCGGCTTCCCGGGACGGCCCGACAGAAGACCGTCGACGATGGCGCGCGCCTCGGCCGAGCCGAGGCCGCCGGAGACCGGCCAGACGTGCCCGCCGCTCTCCGCACCAGCGAACTCCCCGATGAGCACAGCACTGTCGGCATCCGGAATCGGCCAGATCCAGAAGAGCCTGTCGTCCAGGTCCGAGGAATCCACGCGTTCCGCCAGCAGCTTGAAGTACCAGCAGACAGCGCGGCCCCTCCATCTCAGGATTCCCTCGAGCGGTCCGTCACGCCAGTCGAAGATCACCATCACGTCGACCGGACCGTGCCGGTCACCGGTTTCCTCGGCCATGTCATCGCCTCCCGAAGACGACGTTGAAGGCTTTCTGCACCGTCGAAGTCACCGGTTTGGGAAGTATGAGTGTGTGGTGCATGGAGTTATTCCGTGTCGGAGTGTAGATGAGTCTGAATCCCGCGGCCTCCAGATCCTCCTTGGACGCGACCGAAGCCCCCTCCATCGCACCGTCGGTCGTCGTCACGGAAACTCCGTGCCCGAACGACTTCGCGTTCTCCTCGGCCTTCTGAGCCGACGACGCGAGGCGACCGGTGCTTTCCTTGCTCGTCCCGAAGCGCGCGAACAACTGGTCTCCGCTGCACGTGCACGCCTCGCCGAACCCCGGTCCGTCGGGACCGCAGTTGTGGACGAGTACGGGCACGGCCCCCGCGAGCACGTAGTACGTGTGGACCGCGTCGACCGTGAGGTCGTGCGTCCGGTGCCGCTTCGTCCAGTGGGCGACCGCGGTGATCTGGACGCGGGTGCCCGCGCTGGTGCGCAGTGTCTCGCCGGGTTTCAGGTCGCCGGCGTTCACCCAAGCGCGGAGATCCGGCACCCAGAAGGGATGTGTGTCCGTGGCCGTGAGGTCGACAGTGCTCCTGCCGTGCCTGCCCGTCGCGATGGTCAGAGTCGTGAAGTACTTGTCGTCCTCCGTGGTGATGGTGCCGACGACCTTCTTCGTCGACGTCTTCCCGGTCCGCGGATCGGTGACGACGACCTCGTCACCGTCCCTGACGTCCTCGATGTTCTTGACGGACCCGTCGGCCATGAGGACCTTGGTGCCCGGCAGGAAGCTGTGCTTGACGGAGCAGACCTTGCCGACGTCCTCGGCGGCCGCCTCCGCCTCCTGCACGATCTTGCGGGCCCACTTCTGTTCCTTGCGGAACTTCATGACGGCCTTGGAGAGCTTCCAGGCGCCCTTGATCAGTTCGGCGCCCTTCTTGAACATCGTGCCCCACGGGATGGCGTCGATGAGCAGGCTCACGCAGCTGGAGACACCGCCGTTGAGGCAGCCGGTGAAGTCGTCCCAGCCGATGAAGGACTTGAAGACCTCCCAGCCGACGTTCTTGGCCACGTCCACCAGGCTGGTCCTCTGGATCTTCTTGGCCTTGACGACGTCCTGGTTGTTCACGTGGCCGCCGACCGAGCCACCGCCGTTGCCACTGCCGCTTCCGCCACCGCCCTGGTACTCGGGGCAGTTCGGGTTGGTCAGGCTCGGGCAGTATCCGCCGCTCTTCTTCTGGGGGTGGCACATCTCCGGAACGACGTCGCAATGGGTCGTGCCGTTGGGGTCGCTCAGGGTGACCGGGTTGTTGTCGCTGTAGGCGTAGCCGTTGAGCGACTGCGGGTCGTCGAGGTTCATGAGCGGGTCGACGCTGGTGAACCGGCCGAGCGACTCGTCGTAGTCCCGGGCCCCGAGGTGGGTCAGCCCGGTCGCGGTGTCCTGCGTGCCGCCGACGAAGCCCTCCGTGCCCGGCCAGGCACCCGGCCTGGTGCCCCGCAGCGCGCCGAAGGGGGTGGTGCGGCGCTGCTGGAGCGCCTGCGACGCGGCGTCCACGGACAGCTGGCCGGTGCCCTGGTGGTCCGCGACCGTGAAGGAGACCTTGTTGTCGTCGGTGCGGATCGCCTCGACGCCGTTGCCGAGGTCGTAGTACCGCGTGCACTTGGCCTTCGTCGCGCCCTTGGCGAGCGTGATCTCACTGCCGCCGATGTACAGCGTGGTCGCCGTCGGGGTCCGCTCGGCGAGCCGGTTGCCGTCCACGTCGTACAGGTACGTCGTGACCTTCGTGCCGCCGCTGCCGTCGGGTTCGGAGACCTTGGCCAGGTGCCCCTCGGCGTCCCAGTCCAGGGTCTGGGTGTTGCCGCCGATGGTGCGGGTGTGGGTGTCACCGATCTCGTCGTAGGTGTAGGAGTCCCGCGAGGTGTTCCCGCTGGGGCCGGTGGTGTCCACCTGCGACAGCGTGTGCGCCTGCGCGGTGCCGGCGGGCGGGTAGCTGTAGGCGTGCTTGACGTCCTTCGCGGTGTCACCGCTCGGGTCGTGCACCACCTCGGTGGCCCGGTTGCCCTCCGAGGCCCCGCGCGCCTTATTTTCGTTTTGTTACGCCCGACAGTACGGGGCGGGTCCGCCGAGCAGCGCGGCGGCGGGGGCCTCGGCGCAGCCGGTGGTGCCCTGGGCCCAGGCCTCGGTCAGGCGCTGGAGGTAGTCGTACTGGAAGCACTGGTTGTCCGTGCCGTCACGGGAGACGTCCGAGATGGAGAGGATGTCGCCGGACTCGTCGTACCCGTAGGTGGTGGAGCGGTCGACGCCGGAGACGCCCTCGCGGTCCACCCGGGACGTCTTCAGACGCTGGGTACCCCACTCGTAGGTGCTGGACAGCCAGGTCTTCTTGCCGCCGGTGGTGGCGGCCTCGACCTGCTCCGGCTTGCCGGTGAAGCTGTAGTCGACGTTCGTCAGGTAGGTGCTGGTGCCGGTCGCCGTGATCTGGCGGTGGGTGTCGTCGTAGCCGTAGGCGAGGGACTCGCCGGGCAGCGAGCCGGCCGCCGGATAGCTGACGGCCTTGACGGTGCCGTCCAGGTTGTAGCCGGTGTCCTGCTGGTACGAGCCCTGCAGCGCACCCTCGGAGGCCGGAACGGTGGTCGTGGTGCGGGTCGGCCGGTACAGGCCGTCGTAGGCGTTGACCGTGGTGGTGAACTCGTTGGTGCCGTCGTAGCGGGTCCAGGAGGCCAGCTGCCCCTTGGCGTTGGTGACGGTGTCGTAGGTCCACTTGGCCAGCAGCGGACCGCTCGCGCTGCCGGAATGTTCCTCCGTCTTGCGGCCGAGGTCGTCGTAGGCGTAGGCGAGGGTGACCTTGCCGGCGTCCTTGGTGCGGTCGTCCTTGACGGTGAGCAGGTTGCCCCGGTCGTCGTAGGTGGAGACCGTGGTGCCCTTGTCGGGATCGGTCGCCCGGGTCGTGCGGCCGAGCAGGTCGTACTCGTTCCTCCAGGTGTTGCCGGCCGGGTCGGTGACCTTGGACAGCTTTCCGGCGGGCGTGTACTCGTAGGCGGTCACGTCGTGGTCGCCGGAGGGCGTGTTGCCGTGGTACTGCCACAGCTCACTGGTCCTGCCGCGGGCGTCGCTGACCGTCGTGGTGGCCGGCTGCCCCTTGGGCGGGGTGACCGTCACCCGGTCGCCGCCGTACGCGGTCGTCGTGGTCGAC
This sequence comes from Streptomyces sp. NPDC058964, assembly GCF_042741275.1. NCBI lineage: Bacteria > Bacillati > Actinomycetota > Actinomycetes > Kitasatosporales > Streptomycetaceae > Streptomyces > Streptomyces sp. NPDC058964. The sequence continues at coordinate 26,444 of NZ_JBHYKH010000004.1, read as the reverse complement.
AGCACCGTGCCGCCGTCCCCGTTGCCTGCGACCTCCTTGCGCTGGATCTCACGGCCCAGCCCGTCGTAGGAGAACCAGGTCTGGGTCTCCACGCCGAGCGCGTTGTCCAGGACCAGCGGGGCCGTGGACGGCGGCGAGGCGTTGTAGTAGCTCGCGAAGGTCTTCGTGGTCAGGCCGCGGGCGTCGTAGAAATGGTCGGTGACCAGCCGGCCTCCGGCCGGGCCCGGGTCCTGTGTCTGGGTGGGCCGCAGGAAGCCGTCGTACAGGTCGTACGAGGTCTCCTGGGTGCCGTCGTTCTTCAGGGTCCTGGTGCCGACGGCGGGTGCCTTGGCGTCGGCGAGCGTGTAGCTGAACTCGTAGTTGGGAGTCTGGCTGTTGGCCTTGGAGCGGTTGGGCAGCCAGACCTTCAGGGAGCGGCCGAGCCCGTCGTAGGTGTAGTCGATGCGCTTGCCGTTGGTGTCCACGATCGCCGTCGTGGTGCCGCGCAGCGGGTCGACAGAGGTGGTGACGGACTGCGCGGTGGTGCTGTCCCCGGTCTTGGCCGGCGGGCCCGTGACCTTGTAGCCGGTCGGGATGCCGGTGGTGGGGGTGTAGACGGTCGTGGTGGTGCGGCCGTCGCCGCGTGGGGTGCGGGTCAGCTTGCCGGCAGAGTCGACCTTCACGTCCGCGGTGATGTCGGTCGTGCTGACCGCGCGGCCGTAGGTGTCGTAGCCGGTGCCCCTCTCCAGGTAGGTCGCGGTGCTGCCGTCGTGCTTGGTCAGCGTCGCGGTGTAGCGGGCCTGGCCCTTGGTGGGCGCGGCGGTGTAGTCGGTGCCGTCGTAGGCGGTACGGACGTCGGAGACGACCTGTTTGTCCCGCTGCGGGGTGGTCTCGCAGTTGACGGAGACAGTCTCCACCCGGGAGACGAGCGAGTAGATGTTGGCCGCCGGATTGTCCGCGTAGGTGGTGCGGGTGCACTGGTCGTCGCTGCTGTCACCGGTCTGCCCGAGGTCGTTCACCTGGGTGGGGCGGCCGGTGGCGTCGTCGAACGTCGTGTAGCTGGTGGTCTCCCGCCACCTGGCGCCCGCGCCGTCGTCCAGCGAGGTGTAGGTGTGCGTCCAGTCGCTGCCGGAGTGGTTGGCGGTCGAGGTGCCCCAGGAGCGGGTGCGCTTGGCGGTCTCGTGGAACCAGCCGTGGTTGACCGCCTTGTTGAGCAGCCGGCCGCCCGGCCCCGAGTAGTTCTCGGTCCGGTACTCGAATCCGGCCAGCGCCTCCCAGTCGGCGATGGTGGCGCCCTCCCCGTCGTCCAGGGTGACGTCCTTGGTACCGCCGTCCCTGTTCAGCCGGTCACCGTTCATGCCGCGCAGGAAGTAGTGGTCGGCCTGCGTGGACATGCCCGAGGTGCCGCCGGACTCGACACGGACGTGCCGGTAGCCGCGCCACTGCGACCAGGTCTTGTACTTCTCCTTGGTCAGGCCCTCGTCGTCGTCGTAGTGCCAGGCCGCGCCGTCCAGATAGGAGTACTCGGTGACGGAGTCGGGCGACTGGCCGGTGCGGTCGGTCTGGGTCACCGACGTCACGACGTACTTGTTGAACCACTGCAGGCTCGGGTCGGCGTCGCCGGAAGCCGTGTAGTACTGCGGGTAGCAGCGGGTGGTGTTGGTCTCCGGGGTCGGCAGGCCGTCCCAGGAACAGGCGGCGCCGGAGTAGTTGACGGAGATCTGGCCGCCGGACTCGTCGGCGATGTTCGACACGCGCGCCTTGATGAAGGGCGCGGTGCCGTCGCCGGTCCTGTCGAGGCGGTTGGCGTCCTGGTGGTACGTGAAGGTGACCTTCGGCAGGGTGACGGCGGGGCTGGCCGACCTGCCCGTGTGCTGGATGGAGTCCAGCAGCAACTGGTAGTCGATGTCGGCCTGGCCCCAGCGCTGGGTCAGGTCCCAGGAGTCGACGTCACCGTACGTGCCGTCGGACTTGAGGATCTGCGTGGTGACGTTCGCCAGCCGCTTGCGGGTCCAGAAGGTGGGCGCGTACTTGCCCGTGCAGTCCGTGCCTGCCTTGCAGTTCTGGTCCCAGGGCGTGTCGTACCAGTAGGACGACTTGTCGTCGATCGTGTCCGCCGCGCAGGTCACCCCGGTCTCCGGGATGCACCGCTCGGTGGAGGTGAATTCGACCTTGCCGAGCGGCTTGGCGGAGTAGACCGTGTCGCTGCGCAGGCCGTACTCGATGCGGTCCAGGCTGCCGCCACGCACATACGGCGTGTCGTCGGCCGCCTTGAGGGCGCGGCCGTAGTTGTTGGTCTCCTGGTCGTAGTAGTACGCCATGGCGTTGCCCTCGGGGTCCACGACGTAGTCCAGGTTCCAGCGCCAGGCCTGCTGGCACCAGGAGTCCGCGAAGGCCGCCGCGTGGCACGGTTCGCCGTCGTCGTCGCCGTAGACCGGGACCGTCCAGGTGGAGTCCGTGGTCTCCTTGCCCGAGGTCCAGCCCGGGAGCTTGTTGTAGCCGAAGAAGTACTGGGTGCCGTCGGTCGTGGTGACCTTCCAGTACTCCTGGTTGTTGTCACCGTTGTCTCGGGCGTCCGACGAGCCGCCGGTCAGCCGCTCGACGCGGGTGCCGTCGTCGTTCTTCAGGTGCCACTTGCCGGCGGAGTCCTGGATCAGCTCGCCGCCGTGGCCGTTGAAGCTGAGCGTGGCGTTGTCGTAGCCCCAGCACAGGTCGCCGGGCTTGTTGCCGTCGACCTTGACGCCGTCGTCGTCGCAGGACTTGTACGAGCGCTCGATCGAGCCCGGCCACAGGTCGAAGCCGTCACCGACCCAGGAGGACTGGTTGTTGCTGGTGGTGGTGCGGCCGTCGATGGAGCCCGACGAATAGGTGAGGCCGACGTTGGGCACGAGGCTGCCCGGCACGTCCGGCACGTCCATGTCGTACGACCAGGAGAAGTCGCCGGTGTTGAGCGAGGTCTGCCAGGTCGCGGACGGGGACAGGGCGGTCGCCTTGTAGTCGCCCTGGCTGCCGGAGGCGGCGGCGGTGACCGCGAGGACCGTCGCCGGGGACGCGGCCGCGAGCGTGGTCTTCGCCGTCGGCTTGGCGGCGGGCAAGGTCACCGTGTCCGCGGTCAGGGTGCGGTGCTCGGTGTCGTTGACGGCGGCGACCGGGGTCGCTGTACGGCAGGACGCCTTGTCCGGGCTGGTCAGGGCGCAGGCGGGCAGCCGTACGAGGTGCAGCCGGGAGCCGTAGCCGCCGCCGTAGGCCTCGGCGAAGCGGGCGTAGTCGACCTGGAGACCGATCTTGCCCGCCCCGGTTCCGGCGTCGGCCCGGTCGACGGAGAGCAGCAGGCCGTCGCCGACTCCGGCGCGCCGGGCCGCCTTGCGGTCGAGGACGCGCACGCCAGCCTTGGTGACGCGGTCGGCGGCCTTCACCGCGTTCTTCGGCGCGCGTACGGACAGGGGCAGCGCGCCGAACCGGTTCCCGGCGGCGAGACCCTTGGCCGTGGCGCGCGCGGCGGGCACCGCGGCGGTCGCCTGGCCGGAGGCCGGCCAGGCCGCCGCCGGGTCACCCTTCGGGGTGAGCGGCGACCTGTCCTGCTTGCGCGGTTTCACCTTGCGGGAGTGCCCGCTGACGGGCTTGTCCGCCTGGTGCACCCCGGGCCTGCCCGCGCTGGGGTCCGCCGCGGCCGACTGTGCCGTCACCGCCTGGATCAGGGCGCCGACCATGGTGGCCGACACCGCCAGCGCCGTCCGTCTGCGGACGCGCCGCCACGACTTCCCGTTCACTTCCCCACCCCTCGTCGACTTCGCTCCGCCGCCGTGCGCACGCCCGCCGCCGTCATCCCGCGGTCCCGCTGCCGGGCACGACGGTCGGCAGGTCGGCCGTGCCGAGCGAGAGCTGCTGGATCTGGTCCTGGTCGAGCGCGCCCTGGAACGCCCATACGTCGTCGATGGCGCCGGACCAGTTGTCGCCCCAGGTGCCGGCCGTCTTCGCCCGGCCGATCTGGAGCGTCTTCGCCGCGTTGAAGCCGAGCGTGTTGTCGGCCCAGGAGACGTGGTCGGTGCAGGCCGGGTCGTCCTGGGTGCCGTCCGCGTCGTCGTCGGCGCAGACGAACTGCTCCAGCTGGCCGTTGACGTAGAGCTTCACCGTGTCGGCGAACGCGTCGTAGACGAGGGCCAGGTGGTTCCACCCGTTGGCGCTGTAGTCGTCGAAGAGCGTGCTGTCCGCCGTGGCCTCCTTCGCCGACGTGCTGTCCGAGTCCGGCATGGTGATCCGCCAGCGGCCGGTGGTGATCGGCGTCGACGAGTCGCCGTCGTCGGGTCCCGGCTCGTAGCCCAGGACGAACGCGCTGTTGACGGAGCCCTCCTGGCTGAGCACGGCGCCCGGCTGCTGCGGGCGTCCCGCCGACGCCTGGGCCCAGGCGGTGACGGTGAAGCTCTGACTGGTGTCCACCGGCACCGAGCCGGTGGCCGCGTAGTCGTTGCTGCCGTCCAGGGTCAGCGCCCCGGAGTCCACCCAGCCGCCGCCGGTGCCCGCCCCGTTGTACAGGGTGACCGGGCGGTTGCCGGTGGAGGCGTCCGGCGAGGTGAGCGGGGTGCCGGAGGCGGAGTCCAGCTTCCAGCGGCCCTTGACCACCGGGTGCTGCTTGAACAGGTTCTTCACCTCGTCGCCCGAGATCACCCGGTCGTACATGCGGACGTCGTCCAGGTCGCCGCGGAAGAAGCCGGTCGGGGCCGCGGACCCGTTGCCCGCCGCGCCGAGCGTCACATGGCCGGTGGCCGTCCAGGGCGTGGTGAAGGCGGTGGTCGCCTTGAGCACGCCGTTCACGTACAGCCGCAGTTGCTGTGCGTCGGAGTCGTAGACGCCGACCACATTGCTCCACTCGCCGAGGTTCGCGGCGGCGCAGTTGGTGTTCGCCGGGCAGGCGTTCTCCTGTGCGCGCACCACGGCGGCGTCGGCCGAGTCCGCGGTCTCCCGCATGAACACCCAGCCGCCGAGCGCCGTGGAGTGGTACAGCTCGAACCCGCGGGCGTTGGTGCTGCTCTGGGTCATCACGGTCATGGCGCGGGCTTCCTTGTCCTTCGGCAGCCTCGCCCACATCGACACCGAGAAGCTGTTGCTGGTGTTCAGCAGCGGCTGGCCGGTCTCGGCGTAGTCGTCGGTGCCGTCGAAGCTGAGCGCCGTGCCGTCCGCGCCCGCGCCGCCGAGGGTGGCCCCGCCGTGCAGGTCGGCCGCGAGTGTCTGGGCCCGGCCGGTCAGCACCGCCTTGTCCGCCGTCTCGTCCAGGGGGAAGACCGCCTTGGCGGGGCGGCCGCCGCTCTGCACGGGTTTCTTGGCGGCGAGCGTGGAGACCTGGCCGTCGGACAGCTGGTAGTCGAACAACTCGATGTCGTCGAGGTCGCCGGGGAAGAACCCGTGCAGCTGGCCGTAGTTGCGGGCGGCGCCGATCAGCAGCGGCCCGCGCGCGTCCCAGGGGCTGGTGTAGTCGCTGGTGGCGACGAGCGTGCCGTTGACGTACAGCTTGAGCTTGCCGCTCGGGCCGTTGTAGGCGCCGACCAGGTGGGTCCAGGTGCCCAGCCGGCTCGTCACGCAGCCGGTGTCGCCGGCCGCGCAGGCGGGTTGCGAGGCGCGGACCACGCCGGTGCCGGAGGCGTCGACGGTGTCGCGCAGGAAGACCCAGCCGTGCGAGGCGCTGGAGTAGTACAGCTCGAAGCCGCTGTTGTTGGTGCCGGCCTGGGAGACCACGGTGACCGCCGTGCCGGGTTCGGTGCTGGGCAGCTTCGCCCACGCCGAGACGGTGAAGCTGCCGGCGGTGTTGAGCACCGGGGAGGCGGTGGCGGCGTAGTCGTCGGTGCCGTCCAGGTGGAGGCCGGTGCCGGTGACGCCCTCACCGCCCGCGTGGGCGCCGCCGTTGAGCGTCGCCTCCCAGGCTCCGCCGGCGCCGCTGACCGAGCCGCTGCCCGAGGCCTCGTCCAGCTGCCAGGACATGCGCTCGGGCTGTCCGGCGCGCACCCGGAAGTAGTAGGTGCCGATGCTGCTGCCGTTGCCGGCGGAGTCGAAGGCCTGTGCGGTGATGTAGTTGACGCCGGACTTGGTCGGCATGAACTTCATGGTCTTGGCGCCACCGCCGGAAGTGGTCAGTGTGTTGGCGCTGGTCGGCTGGCCGTTGACGCCGAACCAGTACTTGGTGACGTCGGTCGCGGTGGAGTCGATGGTGAAGCTGCCGTACCGGCCCACGCCGTCCAGCCAGGGATCGTCGGGGTTCTCCGGGTCCGACTCGGGGTACTGCGCCGAGGCGATCGACGGCTCGGCGGGCACACTGGTGTCGTAGAGCACGGCGCAGTCCGTGGCGGAACCCTCGTACGACCACGGCGACCACTGGGCGCCGTCGTACGAGCGCACATGCCAGCCGATCTTGGTGTTCTTGGGGATGCTCGACGGCAGGGTGACCGAGAAGGACGAGCCGGAGGACTTGTACTTCGACAGGGACGAGGTCCAGCGCGCGGTCCAGCCCTTGCTGTCCCCGTTGTCCCACGAAGCCTGGAACTGCACGGCGATGTCGTCCTTGTCGGGGTCGCTGACGCCGTCGGCGCGCAGTGTCGGCAGGATCCGCACCCGCTTGGTGGTGGCGGAGCAGTCACCGCCGGGCTTCTGGCTGAGCTGGGACATCCTGATCTGTCCCGGCGGCCGGTTGTACTGCACCCGCAGCCAGGCGTCGTCGGCGAACCGTTTCCACGCGTACGGGTCGGTCTCGCTCCCGGCCCGCAGCCCGAAGGTGGTGGTCGCCCAGCCGTTGGCGGCCGCCTGCTGGACCGCGCGCAGCGCCCAGAACTCCACGTTGCCGCCGGGGCAGTCGCCGCTCCAGCCCTTCGCCTCGCTGCGCGTCTGCAGCAGGTCGGTCCAGAACGCGTCGTTGTCCTGGGAGTTCCAGGTCGTCGACTTCGAGATGCCCTTGGTGCGGTAGAGCTGTACGTCCGTCTTGTCGCAGCTGTAGGAGTGGGTCTCCTTGACGACGAACTCCGCGGACAGGATGGACTTGCCCGAGAACCTCGACGTCGGTACGGCGTAGAAGAGCCGCTTGACGTCCTGGGGCGCGCAGCGGGCGTCCCCGGCGCAGTAGCCCATGCCCGCGTCGGAGTCGCCGTTGAAGTGCCATTGGGGCGAGGACGCCCAGTACCGCGAGACCATCGTCCAGTTGGCCGCGCCGGGCGAGTACCACTGGGGGTCGATGTAGACCGGGTAGGTGGCGTTCTTCAGCAGCTTCCGGTCCGGGGTGAGGACCAGGTGGTCGCCCTTGGCCGGCACGTCCACGCCGAGCGGGGCGACCTTGGCGGACTCGCCGGGGCCGGGCTGCCCGTCGGCGGAGGCGGAACCGGAAGCGGAGGCGGGTACAGGGGCGGCGAACCCGGCCGTGCGGGCGGCCGCCTTGCGGTCGCCGCCCTGGCTGGAGTCCCACATCAGCGGCCGCGGCGCCTCGAACACCGCGCCTCCGGCACCGGAGTCGACCGCGGACAGGCTGCCGTCGGCGGCCTCGCGCACGGTCATGCCGTCCGCGTTCATGGCCAGCTTCAGCCGCGTGAGCTTCGGGTTCGCCGCCGCCTTGGCCGATTTCACGACCAGCACCTGCGAGATGCCGTCGATGTCGGCGCGTACCCGCAGGTCGACGTCCGGCAGGACCGAGGGGTAGGTGGCGGTGGCCCCGTCGAGCACCGGCTTGGGCAGCGTGGTGGGCCAGGTCAGGGCCAGTGTGCGGCCGGCCTGGTCCAGCCTGATCAGCGGCTCGTCACCGCCGCCGGAGAAGGCGATCCCCACCGTCGTGGCCGCCGGCGCCACCGTGCCGTCGGAACGGCGGTGCAGCGTGGTGTCGATGTCCTTCCAGGCACCGTCCACCCGCGTCCGCACGGGACGCATGTGCTCGATCGCCTCCAGCGTGCCGTCGGGCCGCGCGTAGACCTCGGCGGTCTCGCTGCGCAGCGCCGCGACCTCGACCCGCTTGCCGGAGCGCTTGGCACGGGCCAGCGCCGCGTCCTCCGCCTGGCCGCCGTCCCCGGCGGAGGCGGCAGGACCGCCTGCCGCGTGCGTGGCGGCGCCGGACACCCCGGGTGCGGCGGCCGCCACCGGTGACGACGTGAGCAGTCCGGCGACCAGGAGCACGCCGAGCGATGCTCCGAGGCCGCGCACGGACGGACGTCCGGACAGACGTCTCCCCTTCACGATCCCTCCCCCGTTACCTCTCGTGTCACTCACGACACGGACGGCTGGGGAATCTATGGGTCGTCTGTACGGGCGTCCAGACTGGCCAAATCGGTCAAACGATCATGGGTCTCCCAGGAGGACGCAAAGCCCGAACGGTGATTAACGTCACAGATGAATGTTGGGTGTTGACTCGGCGGACTCCAGGTGCCCGCCGAGCCAATCGCTATCGCATCAGTAGTCCCGCGCCCTCCGTCACGTCCTCCGACGGCACCGCCACCAGACCCAACTCCGCTCCGGAGGAGAGCAGTTGATGGGCAGGGAGAATGCGGACGGTGTAGCCGTAGGGGCCGGTGCGGTCGAGGGAGAGCGGGCCCTCGTAGACCCAGCGGCCCTCGAGATCGGATCCGCCCGCCGGTTTCAGGGGGACCGTCGTCGCGTCGGTGATGCGGTCCTCCGAGTCGACACGGCCGGAGACCGCCTGGACCTCGACGTCGTCGGGGCCGAGCTGGCCGAGGCCTACCCGGACGCGCAGGCCCAGCGTCGCCCCGAGCTCGGCGGTGGCGGTGGCGGACGTCGTCTCGACGTGATCGACCGTCACCCCGTGCCAGGCGGCGCGGACGCGGGCCTTCCAGACGGCCAGTTCGCGGGCCGCGTCCGGGGCCAGCGCCCGGTGGGCGTGGGCGGCGGGGGCGTAGAGACGCTCGACGTACTCGCGGACCATCCGGCCCGCCAGCACCTTCGGACCGAGCAGGGTCAGGGTCTGGCGGACCATCTCGATCCAGCGGTCGGGCAGGCCGGTTCGGCCGCGCTCGTAGAAGCGCGGGGTCACCCGCTGTTCGAGCAGGTCGTAGAGGGCGGCGGCCTCGACGTCGTCGCGGTGTTCGGAGTCCGTGCCCGCCCCGTCCGCCGTCGGGATCGCCCAGCCGAAGTCCGGCTGGAACCACTCGTCCCACCAGCCGTCCAGGACGGACAGGTTGAGGCAGCCGTTGAGGGCGGCCTTCATCCCGGAGGTGCCGCAGGCCTCCAGCGGGCGCAGGGGGTTGTTCAGCCAGATGTCGCAGCCCGGGTACAGCTTCTGTGCCATCGCCATGCCGTAGTCGGGCAGGAAGACGATGCGGTGGCGCACGCGCGGGTCGTCGGCGAACCGCACCAGCTCCTGCACGAGCCGCTTGCCGCCGTCGTCCGCGGGGTGCGCCTTGCCCGCGACCACGATCTGGATCGGGCGTTCGGGGTGCAGCAGCAGATCCATCAGGCGGTCGCGGTCGCGCAGCATCAGGGTGAGGCGCTTGTACGAAGGAACCCGGCGCGCGAACCCGATGGTGAGCACGTCGGGGTCGAGGACGCCGTCGATCCAGCCCAACTCGGCCGTGCCCGCACCGCGTTGCCGCCAGGAGGCGCGCAGCCGCTGTCGCACCTCCACGACCAGCTGCTCGCGCAGGTTGCGCCGCAGCTCCCAGATGTCCTGGTCCGGGATCTCCGCGACCACGTCCCAGCGCTCGGCGCCGCCGGCCGACAGCTCGTCCTCGGCACGTTCGGCGCCGAACCGCAGGGCGCCGAGGCGGAACACCTCCGGCGCCACCCAGGTGGGGGCGTGCACACCGTTGGTGACGGAGGTGATCGGCACCTCGTCGGGGTCGAACCCCGGCCAGAGCCCGGAGAACATCTCGCGGCTGACGTTCCCGTGCAGCAGCGAGACGCCGTTGGCACGCTGGGCCAGCCGCAGACCCATCACGGCCATGTTGAAGAGATTGGGCTCGCCGCCCGGGTAGGTCTCCATGCCGAGCCTCAGGATGCGCTCGACGTCGATGCGCGGGAGCTCGGCGTCGGGGCCGAAGTGGTGGGCGACCAGCTCCCGGTCGAAGCGGTCGATGCCGGCCGGGACGGGAGTGTGCGTGGTGAACACGGTTCCGGCCCGCACCGCCTCCAGGCCCGCGTCGAAGTCCAGCCCCCGGTCGCAGAGTTCGGCGATCCGCTCCAGGCCGAGGAAGCCGGCGTGGCCCTCGTTGGTGTGGAAGACCTCGGGCTCCGGGTGGCCGGTGAGCCGGCAGTACGTCCGTACGGCCCGCACGCCCCCGATGCCGAGCAGCATCTCCTGCAGCAGCCGGTGCTCGCTGCCGCCGCCGTACAGCCGGTCGGTGACCCCGCGTTCCCCGAGGTCGTTCTCCTCGACGTCCGAGTCGAGCATCAGCAGCGGGACGCGGCCGACCCGGGCCAGCCAGATCCGGGCGTGCAGCTGCCTGCCACCGGGCAGGACGAGGGAGACCTGGGCGGGAGTGCCGTCGGCCTCCTTCAGCAGTGCCAGGGGCAGCTCGTTGGGGTCGAGCACCGGGTAGTGCTCCTGCTGCCAGCCGTCCCGGGAGAGGGTCTGGCGGAAGTAGCCGTGCCGGTACAGGAGGCCGACGCCGATCAGCGGCACGCCGAGGTCGCTGGCCGCCTTCAGATGGTCACCGGCGAGGATACCGAGGCCGCCGGAGTACTGGGGCAGCGCGGCGGTGATGCCGAACTCCGGGGAGAAGTAGGCGATGGCGGCGGGCAGTCCGGCGGACTGCTCCTGGTACCAGCGGTCGCCGGTCAGATAGTCGTTCAGGTCGTCGGCGGCCGCGGTCAGGCGGCGCAGGAAGCGGCGGTCCTCGGCGAGCTCGGCGAGCCGTCCGGGCGGCACGCTGCCCAGGAGACGGACCGGGTCACCCTCCGAGACGGCCCATTGTTCGGGATCGACGGACTGGAACAGATCGCGCGTTTCCGCATGCCAGGACCAGCGCAGGTTGCGCGCCAGGTCACTCAGCGGCCAGAGGGGTTCGGGGAGAACGGGACGGACGGTGAACCGACGGATCGCCTTCACATTCCACCTCGGCGCGTTCGCTGGATGGACGCACGGCACTGTGCGCCTCGTCACAGCAGCACGGTACCGGTGTCGCCCTGAACCCCGCTGGGAGCTTCGCCGTCAAACACCGGCCAAACCGAATGGCGAGATCCGGCGACCGTGCCGGTTCGCCTCCCCAGGCGTTCTTGTGGCGTTCCGCCCCGCACGAGAGGCTGCCACCGGAGTGGAGGAGGGAACCGAACCATGGCACGGACGCGAACCCGGCGTCTGCGCCGGGCGGGAGGCCTGATCGCTGCCGTCGCGGCCGCGGTGCTCTCGGCCGCCACCCTGCCCGCGCGCGCAGCTCCGGAAGGGAACAAACCCGGCGCCGACGAGCCCGGCTCCGTCGGCGGAAGCTATCTGGTGACTCTGAGGGAGGGGACCGACGCCTCGTCCCGGGCGGGGAGGGGCATCGCCACGAAGTACGGGGCGGAAATAAGCCATATCTACGACAGTGTCCTCAACGGTTACGCCATCAGGACCGATCGGAGACAGGCGGGACTGCTCGCGGCCGACCCCCGGGTGGTCTCCGTGGTACGGGACAGCCGCGTGACGCTCGACCGCACCCAGCAAGACCCGCCGTCCTGGGGTCTGGACCGCCTCGACCAGCGGAAACTGCCGCTCGACAGGAAGTACGCCGCGCCCGGCCGGGCGGGCGCCGGAGTGACGGTGTACGTGATCGACACCGGGATCCGGATCACGCACCACGACTTCGGCGGCCGGGCGAGCTACGGCTGGGACTTCGTCGGCGGCGACGGATCCGCCGGGGACGGGAACGGGCACGGCACCCATGTCGCCGGGACCATCGCCGGAACCGGATACGGTGTCGCCAAGAAGGCCAGGGTCGTCGCCGTGCGGGTCCTGGACGACTCCGGCTCGGGCACCATCGCCCGGGTCATCGCGGGCATCGACTGGGTCACCCGGCACGCGCACCGGCCCGCGGTGGCCAACCTCAGCCTGGGCGGACGGCACAACGACCAGCTCGACGCGGCCGTACGAGCGTCCATCAGGGCAGGCGTCACGTACACGGTCGCGGCGGGCAACGACGCCCGGCCGGCCGCGGGTTACTCCCCGGCCGACGTGCCACAGGCGATCACCGTCGGCGCCACGGACCGGACGGACACCCGGGCCGCCTTCTCCAACTACGGCCCCGCTCTGGACCTGTTCGCCCCGGGCGTCTCGATCACGTCGGCCTCCTGCGCGAGCGACACCGGCCGGGCGACCTACTCCGGTACGTCGATGGCGTCCCCGCACGCCGCGGGCGCGGCCGCCCTCTACCTGGCCGGTCACCGCCGGGCCACACCGGCCCAGGTGGCCAGGGCCCTGGTGGCGGGCGCGGCGACCGGCAGGGTGTCCGGCGCGGGACCGGGCTCGCCGGACGAACTGCTGCAGGTGCCGTCGCCGTGATGGCCGAGTGCCGACGCCGGCCCCGTTCGCACCGGACGGGGCCGGTCTTGTGCGTAGACATACGCGTGAGTAGTTAACAAAGTGCCGGATTGCCCACCCGAATAGGGTGGGAAGGCTCCTCCGGTACACCCCACAGGTACACCCGCAGGACCCACCTCCCCACACCCATCCGCCCACACCCACGTTGACGCGGACAGGAGCGGTCATGCCCGCCAAGCACCACTCGTCAGCACCCCCGACAGGCAGCGAGAAGAGCACGAAGGGCGGCACCGGCGCGGCCGCCGGCACAACGGCCGCCGCGCCCCCGCCCGTACGCCCGGCCGACACCGGCCCCCCGCCGAAGGAGCAACCCTCCGCGCGCGGGGGCACGGTCGTCGGCCGCATACCCGTCCTCGACGTCCGCCCGGTCGTCCAGCGCGGATCCAGGCCCGCCAAGGCGGTCGCTGGAGAGACGTTCGAGGTTTCGGCCACGGTGTTCCGCGAGGGACACGAGGCGGTGGCCGCCAACGTCGTGCTGAGGGACCCGGAGGGCCGTCCCGGCCCCTGGACCCCGATGCGTGAACTCGCCCCGGGAACCGACCGCTGGGGCGCGGACGTCACCCCGGACCGGACCGGCCGCTGGACGTACACGGTGGAGGCGTGGGGAGATCCGGTCACCACCTGGCGCCACCACGCGCGGATCAAGATCCCGGCGGGGATGGACACCGAACTGGTCCTGGAGGAGGGCGCCCGGCTGTACCAGCGGGCGGCCGACGGGATCCCCGAGCAGGGTGGGAAACGAGACATTGTCCGCGGCGCGGTGGACGCCCTGCGGGACGAGAGCCGGCCGGCCGCCTGGCGCCTCGGGGCGGCGTTGGCGCCGGAGGTGGCGGAGGTGCTGGCGCGGTTTCCGCTGCGGGAGCTGGTGACCGCCTCGGAGCCGATGCCGCTGCTGGTGGAACGCGAACGCGCCCTGTACGGCTCCTGGTACGAGTTCTTCCCCCGCTCCGAGGGCACCCCCCAGCAGCCCCACGGCACCTTCGCGACCGCCGCCCGCCGCCTCGACGCGATCGCCGCGATGGGCTTCGACGTCGTCTACCTCCCGCCCGTCCACCCCATCGGCACCACCTACCGCAAGGGCCGCAACAACACCCTCGACGCCCGCCCCGACGACGTCGGCGTGCCCTGGGCCATCGGCTCCCCCGAAGGCGGCCACGACACCGTCCACCCCCGGCTGGGCACCCTCGAGGACTTCGACCGCTTCGTGGACCGGGCCCGCGGACTCGGCCTGGAAGTCGCCCTCGACTTCGCCCTGCAGTGCTCCCCGGACCACCCCTGGGTGCACAAGCACCCCGAGTGGTTCCACCACCGTCCCGACGGCACCATCGCCTACGCCGAGAACCCGCCCAAGAAGTACCAGGACATCTACCCCATCGCCTTCGACACCGACATGGACGGCCTGGTCACCGAGACCCTGCGGATCCTGCGCCACTGGATGGCCCACGGGGTGCGCATCTTCCGGGTGGACAACCCGCACACCAAACCCGTCGTGTTCTGGGAACGCGTGATCGCGGACATCAACCGCACCGACCCCGACGTGATCTTCCTGGCCGAGGCGTTCACCCGCCCCGCGATGATGCACACCCTCGCCCAGATCGGCTTCCAGCAGTCCTACACCTACTTCACCTGGCGCAACACCAAGCAGGAACTGACCGACTACCTCACCGAACTGTCGGGGGAGGCCGCCTCCTACATGCGGCCCAACCTCTTCACCAACACCCCCGACATCCTGCACGCCCACCTCCAGCACGGAGGACGCCCCGCCTTCGAGGTCCGCGCCGTCCTCGCCGCCACCCTCTCCCCCACCTGGGGCATCTACAGCGGCTACGAACTGTGCGAGAACACCCCCCTGCGCGAAGGCGGCGAGGAATACCTCGACTCCGAGAAGTACCAGCTCAAACCCCGCGACTGGGCCGCCGCCGAACGCGAACACCGCACCATCGCACCCCTGATCACCCGCCTCAACACCATCCGCCGCAACCACCCCGCACTGCGGCAGCTGCGCGATCTCCACTTCCACCACGCCGACAAGGACGAGGTGATCGCCTACAGCAAACGGACCGGCTCGGACACCGTTCTGGTGGTCGCCAACCTCGACCCCCACCACACCCAGGAGGCCACGGTCTCGTTGGACATGCCGCAACTCGGCCTGGACTGGCACGAGTCGGTGCCGGTGCGTGACGAACTCACCGGCGAGACCTATCACTGGGGCAGGGCCAACTATGTGCGCCTCGAGCCGGGTCGGCGACCCGCGCACGTCTTCTCGGTTCTGCGACCGTCCACCCCGCAGATCGGAGGGTCACCCACAAAATGATCGTCAACGAGCCCGTCCCGGACACCTTCGACGACACTCCCGTCAAGGACCGGGACCCGGATTGGTTCAAGCGTGCCGTGTTCTACGAGGTCCTGGTGCGCTCCTTCCAGGACAGCGACGGCGACGGCATCGGCGACCTCAAGGGCCTGACCGCCAAACTCGACTACCTCCAGTGGCTCGGCGTCGACTGCCTCTGGCTGCCGCCCTTCTTCAAGTCCCCCCTCAGGGACGGCGGTTACGACGTATCCGACTACACGGCCGTCCTGCCCGAGTTCGGCGACCTCGCCGACTTCGTGGAGTTCGTCGACGCCGCCCACCAGCGCGGCATGCGCGTGATCATCGACTTCGTCATGAACCACACCAGTGACCAGCACCCCTGGTTCCAGGAGTCCCGCACGAACCCCGACGGGCCCTACGGCGACTACTACGTCTGGGCGGACGACGACAAGCAGTTCCAGGACGCGCGCATCATCTTCGTGGACACCGAGGCCTCCAACTGGACGTACGACCCGGTCCGCGGCCAGTACTACTGGCACCGCTTCTTCTCCCACCAACCGGACCTCAACTACGAGAACCCGGCGGTCCAGGAGGAGATGATCTCCGCACTGAAGTTCTGGCTGGACCTGGGCATCGACGGCTTCCGCCTGGACGCGGTGCCCTATCTCTACGCGGCCGAGGGGACCAACTGCGAGAACCTGCCCGCCTCCCACGAGTTCCTGAAGCGGGTGCGCAAGGAGATCGACTCGATGTACCCGGACACCGTCCTCCTCGCCGAGGCGAACCAGTGGCCGGAGGACGTCGTCGACTACTTCGGCGACTTCCGGAGCGGCGGCGACGAGTGCCACATGGCCTTCCACTTCCCCGTCATGCCCCGCATCTTCATGGCCGTGCGCCGCGAGTCCCGCTACCCCGTCTCCGAGATCCTCGCCAAGACCCCCGCCATCCCGGCCGGCTGCCAGTGGGGCATCTTCCTGCGCAACCACGACGAACTCACCCTGGAGATGGTCACCGACGAGGAACGCGACTACATGTGGACCGAATACGCCAAGGACCCGCGTATGCGCGCCAACATCGGCATCCGCCGCCGACTCGCCCCCCTCCTCGACAACGACCGCAACCAGATCGAGCTCTTCACCGCCCTGCTGCTGTCCCTGCCCGGCTCCCCGATCCTCTACTACGGCGACGAGATCGGCATGGGCGACAACATCTGGCTCGGCGACCGCGACGCCGTGCGCACCCCCATGCAGTGGACCCCCGACCGCAACGCCGGCTTCTCCTCCAGCGACCCCGGACGCCTCTACCTCCCCACGATCATGGACCCGGTCTACGGCTACCAGGTCACCAACGTCGAGGCCTCCATGTCCTCCCCCTCGTCGCTGCTCCACTGGACCCGCCGCATGATCGAGATCCGCAAGCAGAATCCCGCCTTCGGACTGGGCTCGTTCACCGAACTCACCTCCTCCAACCCGGCGGTGATCGCGTTCCTGCGCGAGTACGAGGACGACCTGGTCCTGTGCGTGCACAACTTCTCCCGCTTCGCGCAGCCCACCGAACTCGATCTTCGGGTCTACGACGGACGCCATCCCGTCGAGCTCATCGGCGGGGTCCGCTTCCCCGCCATCGGCGAACTGCCGTACCTGCTGACCCTTGCGGGCCACGGCTTCTACTGGTTCCGGCTCTCCCGAGTCGCATCCCGCATCGGCCGACGACGCTGAGCGCACGGCGCCGAGGAAAGGACGCGTCACCATGGCGAACACCGTCTCCGTCCGGCCGGAACAGGGGACCGGTCTCGACCGGCCCATGGCCTCGCTCGCCGGTCTGCTGCGCGAATGGCTGCCCCGCCAGCGCTGGTTCGCGGGCAAGGACCGGCCCGTCACGGACCTCACGGTGCTGTCCATAACCGAGCTGTTCCCGGGCTGTCTGCATCTGCTCGTCCACACCGGGCAGGCCGGGGTCCCCGCCCCGGTGGGCACCCCCCCGGACGGCGACTGCTACCAGCTGCTGCTCGGTGTGCGCGAACGTCCGACACCGCGGCTGGACCGGGCGTTCATCGGCCGGGCGCACGAGGGTCCGCTGGCCGGTCTCGCGGTGTTCGACGCCCTGTACGACCCACGCTCCGCCGAGCTGCTCCTGGAGCGGCTGCGGCAGCCGGGCTCGGCGGGCCCGCTGCGTTTCGAGGCGGATCCGGCCAAGCGCGTGCCCGGCGGACTCGCGCCGCGTCTGCTGGACGCCGAGCAGTCCAACTCCTCGCTGGTGTACGGCGACTCGTACATCCTGAAGGTCTTCCGGCGCATCCAGCCCGGTGTCAACCCCGACCTGGAGGTCCCGCGGGCGCTCTCCGCGCAGGGCTGCACGCGCGTGCCCGCGCCGGTGGCCTGGTTCGGGACGACGGAACCGTGGCCCGCGACGCTCGGCGTGCTCCAGCCGTTCCTGCCCGACGCCGATGACGGCTGGACGCTGGCGCTGTGCGCGCTCGCCCGGGGCGACGACTTCACCACCGAGTCGCACGAGCTCGGGCGGGCCACGGCCGACGTGCATATGGCACTGGCCACGGCCTTCCTGCCGGGAGTGCACGACGAGAACGGCCGTACGGCGGAGGCGATGACGGCGCGGCTGGAGGCCGCCGTGCACTGTGTGCCCGCGCTGCGGCCGTTCGTGCCGGGACTGCGCACCGCGTTCGGCGCGCTCGCCACGTGCGACACCGGCCCGCCCGCCCAGCGCATCCACGGGGACCTGCACCTCGGGCAGGTGCTGCGCGCGGGCCACGATTGGTTCGTCATCGACTTCGAGGGCGAGCCGTCCCGCCCGCTGACCGAGCGGTGCAGCGCCCAGTCCCCCTTGCGGGACATAGCCGGCATGCTGCGCTCCTTCGACTACGCGGCCCGGCAGCGCCGCCCCTGGCGCCCGGAGTGGGCCCGCCGCTGCCGGGAGGCGTTCTGCGCGGGCTACGCCGCCCGCGCCGGGTGGGACCCACGCAAGAAGCACGCCCTGCTGCGTGCCCACGAGACCGACAGGGCGGTGTACGAGGTGCTCTACGAGGCCCGCCACCGCCCGGACTGGCTACCGGTTCCCATGGCCGCGATCGAGCGGCTCGCCGTACGGGGAGGCTGACCTCATGGCACTGCGCGACACTTCGCTCCCCGAGCCCTCGGGCCCGCTCACGCCCACCGTCGTCCCGCTGGACCCGGCCGACCGTGAGAGCCTGCTGACGGGCGCCCACCACGATCCGCACGCCCTGCTGGGCGCCCATCCGGTGCCGGGCGGGACCGTCTTCCGGGCGCTGCGCCCGTTCGCCCGTGCGGTGAGCGTCGTGGTCGACGGCGTGCGCAGCGGGCTGGTCTCCGAGGGGGGCGGCCTGTTCGCCGCCGTACTGCCCTACGACGCGGTGCCGTCGTACACGCTGCTGGTGGAGTACGAGGACGGCGAGCAGGAGGTGCACGACCCGTACCGCTTCCTCCCGGCCCTCGGCGAGCTCGATCTGCATCTGATCAGTGAGGGCCGGCACGAACAGCTGTGGAAGGCGCTCGGTGCCGAGCCGATGACGCACCAGGGGGTGACCGGCACCCGGTTCACGGTGTGGGCGCCGAACGCGCGGGGCGTGCGGGTCGCCGGCGACTTCACCTGCTGGGACGGCACCCAGTACCCGATGCGTTCGCTCGGCTCGTCCGGGGTGTGGGAGCTGTTCCTGCCGGGCATCGGCGAGGGCACCCGGTACAAGTTCGAGATCACGTCCCGGTACGGGGGCCGGTTCCTCAAGGCCGACCCGATGGCGCGGCGCGCGGAGGTACCGCCGAACACCTCCTCCGTCGTGCACGCCTCGCACTACGAGTGGGGCGACGGGAAGTGGATGGCCCACCGGGGGGACACACCGGTCCACGAGGCCCCCTTCTCGGTGTACGAGATCCATCTCCCCTCCTGGCGGCCCGGCCTGACCTACCGCCAGCTCGCCGACGAGCTGCCCGCGTACGTCAGGGATCTCGGTTTCACCCATGTCGAGCTGATGCCCGTCGCCGAGCACCCCTACGGCCCGTCCTGGGGCTACCAGGTCACGTCCTACTACGCGCCGACGTCCCGGCTGGGGACCCCCGACGACTTCAAGTACCTCGTCGACGCCCTCCACCGGGCCGGCATCGGTGTGATCATGGACTGGGTGCCCGCGCACTTCCCCAAGGACGACTGGGCGCTGGGACGGTTCGACGGGGATCCGCTGTACGAGCCCGGGGACTCGCGGCGGGCCGAGCACCCGGACTGGGGAACGTACGAGTTCGACCTGGGCCGCATCGAGGTGCGCAACTTCCTGGTGGCCAACGCGGTCTACTGGTGCGAGGAGTTCCACATCGACGGCCTGCGCGTGGACGCGGTCGCCTCGATGCTCTACCTCGACTACTCGCGCGACTCCGGCCAGTGGACGCCCAATGTGTTCGGCGGCCGGGAGGACCTGGACGCGGTGGCGTTCCTGCAGGAGATGAACGCGACCGTGTACCGGCGGGCGCCGGGTGTGCTGACCATCGCCGAGGAGTCGACCGCGTGGGACGGGGTGACCCGGCCGACGGACAGCGGTGGTCTGGGCTTCGGGCTGAAGTGGAACATGGGCTGGATGCACGACTCGCTGGAGTACATCCAGCACGAGCCGGTGCACCGCAAGTACCACCACCACGAGATGACGTTCTCGATGGTCTACGCCTACAGCGAGAACTACGTCCTGCCCATCTCGCACGACGAGGTCGTGCACGGCAAGCGCGCGCTCGTCTCCAAGATGCCGGGCGACTGGTGGCAGCAGCGTGCCGGCCACCGGGCCTACCTGGGCTTCATGTGGGCCCACCCCGGCAAGCAACTCCTCTTCATGGGGCAGGAGTTCGCCCAGGGCGGCGAGTGGTCCGAGGCCCGCGGTCCCGACTGGTGGCTGCTGGACCCGGCCTACGGCGCCGAGGCGGACCACCGCGGCGTCCGCGACCTGGTCCGCGACCTCAACGCCGTCTACCGCGCCACCCCGGCCCTGTGGCAGCGGGACACCGACCCGGCCGGCTTCCGGTGGATCGTCGGCGACGCCGCGGACGACAACGTCTTCGCCTTCCTGAGGTTCGACGGGCGCGGGACCCCGCTGCTGGCGGTGTCCAACTTCTCCCCCGTGGTGCGTCACGACTACCGCCTCGGCGTCCCCGGCGACGTCCCCGCCTGGCACGAGGCCCTCAACACCGACAGGGTGCGCTACGGCGGCGGCGACGTCACCAACGACGGGCGGCTCGTGCCGGACGACGGCGCGCTCCGGCTCACCCTGCCGCCGCTCGCCACGGTGTGGCTGGTCCCGGCCCCGGTTGAAGGCTGACCGGTCGGGGCAGTCGGGGAAGGTGCGCACCATAGGAGTGGAGGAGGAACTCCTCCTGGTCGATCCCGGAACCGGGGAGCCCAGGGCGGGGTCCGCCGCCGTGCTCGCCCGTGCCGGCCGGGACGGGCCGGGCGGGGAGGTGTTCGAGAAGGAGTTGCACAGCCAGCAGTTGGAGTTCGCCACGCATCCGCAGTCTCAGCTGGGCGAGCTGGCCGCGGAGATCGTCCACTGCCGTCGCCGGGCCGCGCGGCTCGCCGGGGAGAGCGGGTGTGCCGTCGCCGCGCTCGCCACCTCACCGCTGCCCGTCAGCCCCTCGGTCAGCGCCAACCGCCGCTACATGTGGATGGCGGAGCAGTACGGCATCGCCGTGAACGAGCAGATGGTCTGCGGCTGCCACGTGCACGTGGGCGTGGAGTCCGACGAGGAGGGGGTGGCCGTCCTCGACCGGATCCGGCCCTGGCTGCCGGTGCTGACGGCGCTGAGCGCCAACTCCCCTTTCTGGCAGGGCAAGGACACCCGGTACGCCAGTTATCGCAGCCGGGTCTGGCAGCGCTGGCCGTCGGCCGGACCGACCGAGGTCTTCGGATCGGCCGAGCGGTATCACCGGCGGGTGACCGACATGATCGCCACCGGCACTCTCCTCGACGAAGGCATGGTCTACTTCGACGCACGCCTGTCCGAGCGGTACCCGACGGTGGAGATCCGTGCCGCGGACGTGTGCCTGCACGCGGAGACCACCGTCCTCGTGGCCGCCCTGACCCGCGGGCTGGTGGAGCAGGCGGCGCGTGCCTGGCGGGCCGGCACCGAACCGCCGGAGCGGAGCGTGAGCCTGCTGCGGCTGGCCGCGTGGCGGGCGGCGCGGTCGGGGCTGTCCGGGGAACTGCTGCACCCGCTGACCATGCGGCCGGCCCCCGCGGAGTCGGTGCTGCGGGACCTGTTGGAGCACGTCGCGCAGCCGCTCGCCGACCACGGTGACACGGACCGTGTGCGCGCGGCGCTCGGCATGCTGCTGCGCCGGGGCAACGGCGCCCGGGTGCAGCGCGCGACCCTGGAGAGCACCGGCAGCCTGCGGGAGGTCGTCGCCGAGTGCGTGCGGCACACTCAGCTCGTCCGGTCCTGAATTGTGCTGCTTCGGGCCACCCCCGGACACGTATAGATCATCAGTGGGCGACGACTTGCCCGTTCCCGGCACCAAACGGCGCCCCCTGGGCTACATTCGAGCACCGCCGACCACTGTACTGGTCGGCAGTGTCACCCTCCGTACATCCCGGGAGCAGCGCATGCGCGACCTCGCCCTCGCTCCGGCGGCGGTTCCGCCCCTCACCGGCGGACTCGCCGACAGCGTCTTCGACATGGCGGTCCGCAACCCCACCCTGCCCGTGCTCGCACGCCGCCCGGACAGCGCAGCCACCACCTGGGAGGAGGTGACGGCGATCGAGCTGCGGGACGAAGTGGTCGACGTGGCAAAGGGGTTGGTGGCCTGCGGGATATCGCCGGGCAACCGGGTGGCCGTCATGTCCCGGACGCGGTACGAGTGGACGGTGCTGGCGCACGCGCTGTGGGCGGTGGGCGCGGAGGTCGTCCCGATCCATCCGGCGTCGTCCCGGGACCAGGTCGAGTGCATCCTGCGGGACGCGCGCTGCGTGGCCGTCGTGGTGGAGGACGAACAGGGCGTCATGACGGTCGGCACCGTATGTACCGTACTGCCGCAGCTGCGGCACGTCTGGCAGCTGGACGCCGGGGCGCTGGCCCAACTGGCGGAGCGGGGCAGGTTCATCCCGCTGACCACGGTGGAGTCGCTGCGCCGGATCGTGCTGCCGGACTCGACGGCGGCCATCGCCTACACGTCGGGCACGTCGGGCCGCCCGATGGGCTGCGCGCTGACCCACCGCAGCCTGGCCCATCCGTGCGACACGCTGCTCGCGGGCTGGGCGCACACCGCGGCGCCCCCGGGAGAGCAGCCCTCCGTCCTGGCCTTCCTGCCGTTCTCGCACGTGTACGGGCTGATGATCCAGGTGATGTGCGTGCGCGGCGGCATCCTCATGGGCCACGAGCCGGACATGACCGAGGCCGCCCTGGCGTCGGCCCTGCGCAGCTTCCGGCCGACGTACTTCTACGCCGTGCCGTCGCTCTTCGAGAAGCTCTACAAGACGTTCCTGAGGACTGCTCAGCAGTCGGGCCGGGGTGCCCTGTTCGAGCGGGCGGCGGAGACGGCGCGGGACTTCGCCGAGGCCGAGGAACGGCGACGGCTGGGCACGGGGCCGGGCCCCGGCTTCGACCTGCGGCTGCAACACGCCCTGTACGAGCGGACGGTGTACCGCAGGCTGCGTGCGGTACTGGGGGGAAGGGTGGTCCGGGCCACCTCCGGCGGGTCGTCGCTCAACCGTGAACTGTCGCTGTTCTACGAGGGCATCGGCATGTATGTGCACGACGGCTACGGGCTGACCGAGGCCAGTGGAGGCATCACCATGCAGCCGCTGGGCCGGGAGAAGTCGGGCACCGTGGGGAGGCCGCTGCCGGGCATGGACGTCCGGGTCGCCGACGACGGGGAGATCCTGGTGCGCGGCCCGGCGGTGTTCCAGGGTTACGTCAACGACGAGGCGGCCACCCGGACCACGCTGCGCGGGGGCTGGCTGGCCACCGGTGACATCGGGCGGCTGGACTCCGACGGCTATCTGACGATCACGGGCCGCAAGAAGGACGTCATCGTCACCAGCAGCGGGAAGAGCGTGGCCCCGGCACCGCTGGAGCAGCGGCTGCGGATGCACCCGCTCGTCCACCAGGCGGTGGTCGTGGGCGACGACCGGCCCTGCGTCGGGGCCCTGCTCACCCTGGACCCGGAGTACCTGGCGCACTGGCGGACGGCCCTGACGCTGCAGGCCGACACGCCCGGCCGCGAGGCGCGGGAGGACAACGCGCTGCGGGAGGAGCTCGCGCGGGCCGTCGCCGCGGCCAACAGTGCCGTGTCACGGTCGGAGTCCATCCGGGTCTACCGGGTGCTCCCCGAGCCGTTCGACCCCGCCAACGGGCTGCTGACACCCTCCCTGAAGCTGCGCCGGGACGCCATAGTGCGGCACTACGCGGCCGAGATCGACGCGATGTACCAGGCCCGGAACCGGACCGCGCACCGGCCGGCGCCGGAGGAGCCGGCCGACTGGGACGACTCGGACAACGTGTTCCGGTGAGGACTTCCCTCCCGTGGGACCTCGGAGCGACGGGAGAAGCGAGAGCGACGAGGGCAGTCCCGTTCCCCGCGGGGCTGGGGAAGGCGAGATGCCGGCCGGGCCGCGCAGCGACGACACACCTCCGCCGGAGGAGGCTTACGAACGTATGTTCTCTTTCCCGGGCGAGCTGCGGAACGTGACGGGTACGCGCATCGCCGCGGAGGAGTTCCTCTGCGGCCTCGCGCGCACGTCACCGCCGGCCACCCCGGAGTACTGGGACGACATCCTGCTGGTCGTCACGGAGCTGGCCGCCAACGTCGTCCAGTACGCCCCCGGCCCCTTCGAACTGCGGATGCGCCGCACCTTCGACGGCGTGCACGTCACGATGCACGACTCCAGCACCGTCACGCCCGAACCACGGCCGTTCCGGCCCAGCTCGGGCGGCGGCGGGATCGGCTGGCACCTCGTGCACACGCTGTGCCACCAGGTCAGCGTGGTCGTCACGGACGACGGCAAGGATGTCCAC
This sequence comes from Streptomyces sp. NPDC058964, assembly GCF_042741275.1. Lineage (NCBI taxonomy): Bacteria > Bacillati > Actinomycetota > Actinomycetes > Kitasatosporales > Streptomycetaceae > Streptomyces > Streptomyces sp. NPDC058964. The sequence goes on along the minus strand of NZ_JBHYKH010000004.1, from coordinate 2,645 downwards.
GCCTTCCTGCCCTGGTGACGGCCGACTCGGCACGGTCCGCGGTCACCCCGTCGCCCGGCGGTCACTCCGGGCGGTGCGCGACCACGCCGAACATCGTCACCGACATGTGCAGCGCGCCCTGCTCGGCGGCCTCGGCGAGGCCGGCGTACGCCGTGTCGCGCTGGGCCTCGGTGAGCAGTCCGCGGCGCACCGCGGACTCACCCAGCATCCGGATGAGCGGCCAGGCGACGGACCGGTGGTCCTGGAGCAGTGCCTGGGACCCGCGGTCGTCGACCACCAGCCCGGCCGAGGCCAGCTGGCCGACCAGGCGGCGCCCCGAGTACGGGTTGGCGGCGCCGGTGAGGGCGCCCGAGGTCAGCGCGCTCAGGATCTCCGGGTCACCGGGGTGCAGGACGGTGGTCGCCCAGTCGGTGTCCAGCAGTGCCACACGGCCGCCGGGGCGCAGCACCCGGGCCATCTCGGCGACGGCCCGGTCCGGTTCGGCGAGATGCTGGAGCACACGCTCGCACCAGACCACGTCCACCGAGGCGTCGGGCACCGGCAGCGCGAGGGCATCACCGTCCATGAAGCGCGCCCGACTGCCGGCCGCCCGCTCCTCGGCGACCGCGCGCAGCCAGGGGTTCGGTTCGATGCCGAGGGCCGAGCCGGCCGAGCCGGCCGCGGCCGCGAGCTCCCGTGTCCAGGAGCCGGTCCCGGAACCGACGTCCAGCGCCCGCTCGCCGTTGCCGACCTTGAGCACCTCGTGCGCCCACGCGCGCAGCCGTCGTACTCCGGGGTTGGCGTCCTGGGCATCCAGGGCGCCGATCAGCGGTGCCGCCGCCGCGCGATCGCGTGCGTCGATGTTCCGCGTCTGAAAGCCCGAACCGGGCCGTGTCTGCGCCATGGCGCGCACTCTACGGCCAAGATGTTCACCACAACGGCCACTTTCCGCCACACCAGGAGTCGAGGCCGTCGCGACCGCCGCACGTCCCGGGACGGGAACCCTCGAACCGCCACGGGCACGCCAGTACACCGCATATCCGTGCGCCTCGCGGGTTACCCGGAGTCGTGAAGGGGCATGCTGGTGCCCACGCGTTCGTCTGTCCGCCGGACCCGACTGGCGGAACGGCTCGGGGCACGGTGGGATCGATGTGGTGCGAAGCAGCGATCCGGGGGCATGCGAACGGCGTCGAGTCGGACCGCCTGGAGCCGCAGAAGGGATGGACAACGTGACACGACCCAGGATCCTGGTGATTGGCGCCGGTTTCGCCGGAGTGGGATGTGTTCGCCGCCTGGAACGCAAGCTCGCCCGCGACGAGGCCGACGTCACCCTGGTGACGCCTTTCGCCTACCAGCTCTATCTGCCTCTGCTGCCCCAGGTCGCCTCGGGCGTGCTCACGCCCCAGTCGATCGCCGTGTCGCTGCGCCGGAGCAAGAAGTACCGCACCCGGATCATCCCGGGCGGTGCCATCGGCGTGGACCTTAGGGCCAAGGTCTGCGTCATCCGGACGATCACCGACGAGACCGTCAACGAGAAGTTCGACTACATCGTGCTGGCGCCCGGCAGCGTCACGCGCACCTTCGACATTCCCGGCCTGACCGAGCACGCCTTCGGCATGAAGACCCTCGCGGAGGCCGCCTACATCCGCGACCACGTCATCTCGCAGCTCGACCTGGCCGACGCCAGTCACGACCCGGCCGAGCGTGCCTCGCGGCTGCAGTTCGTGGTGGTCGGCGGCGGGTACGCGGGCACCGAGACCGCCGCCTGTCTGCAGCGGCTGACGCACGCGGCCGTCAAGCGCTACCCGCGTGTGGACCCCGGTCTGATCAAGTGGCACCTGATCGACATCGCGCCCAAGCTGATGCCGGAGCTGGGCGACAAGCTCGGCCGCAGCGCCCAGGAGATCCTGCGCCGGCGGGGCATCGACATCTCCCTGGGCGTGTCCATCGCCAAGGCGGGCCCCGAGGAGGTCACCTTCACCGACGGCCGGGTTGTCCCCACGCGCACCCTGATCTGGACCGCCGGTGTGGTCGCGAGCCCGTTGATGGCCACGCTCGGCGCGGAGACGGTGCGGGGGCGGCTCGCCGTGGACGCCGAGATGAGGCTCCCGGGGTACGACGGTGTCTTCGCCCTCGGCGACGCGGCCGCCGTCCCGGACGAGGCCAAGGGCCAGGAGGGCGCGATCTGCCCGCCCACCGCCCAGCACGCCATGCGCCAGGGCAGGAAGGTCGCCGACAACGTCATCGCGACACTGCGCAACCAGCCGCCACAGCCGTACGTGCACCGGGACCTCGGGCTCGTCGTCGACCTCGGCGGCAAGGACGCGGTGTCGAAACCGCTCGGCGTGGAGCTGCGCGGTCTGCCCGCGCAGGCCGTGGCCCGCGGCTACCACTGGTCGGCGCTGCGCACCAATGTCGCCAAGACCCGCGTCATGACGAACTGGCTGCTCAACGCGGTCGCGGGTGACGACTTCGTGCGCACCGGCTTCCAGTCGCGCAAGGCGACGCGGCTCAAGGACTTCGAGCACACCGACGCCTATATGACGCCCGACGATGTGCGGGCGTACGTGGAGGGGCGCGGCGACGCCCCGGCGGGCTGACCCCGTCGCCGGGCGGGGGGGGCGGGGGCGCCGCCCCCCGCCCGGCGCCGCGGGGCGCGGGCGCGC
>NZ_JBHYKH010000003.1:53855-58726 GCF_042741275.1 Streptomyces sp. NPDC058964 | reverse complement strand
TCACCGCCCCCGCCCGCCTCGGTGAAACCCCTCTTCCCGACGGACGCCTGCTCGGCTGGGCCGAGTGGGGTCCGCCGGACGGCGTACCGGTCCTGCTCTGCCCCGGCGCGGCCACGAGCCGCCGGCTCGGCTTCGGCGCGGGCGTCGTGGAGGCGCTCGGCGTCCGCCTGGTCTCCGTGGACCGCCCCGGCCTGGGCGCCTCCACGCCCGCCCCCGCCCGCACCTTCACCGACTTCGCCGTCGACATGCGCGCTCTGTGCGACCTGCGGGGCCTGGGGCGCCCAGCCCGGGGCGGCCACACGCCCGGGGCCCCCGTCGCCCCCCCCCGCGCCCCCGCGGGGGGGGCCGCCGCGCGTGCCCCCAGAACGGGCGCCCCCCCGGGGGGGGGCCCCCCCGCCGGGGCCCGCCCCCCCCCCCACTGTCGTTGTGTCCGCATCCGCTGCGGACGCGCCCCGCACGAGGCGCGGGGAACTGCGTGACCGGTCACGTCGGGCCCGCAGTTGCCCACGGCGCTCTCAGCGGAGCGTCACTTGCCCTTGGCCGCTTCCTTGAGCTTCGAGCCCGCGGAGACCTTCACGCTGTAGCCGGCCGGGATGTTGATGGGCTCACCGGTCTGCGGGTTGCGCGCGGTGCGAGCGGCACGGTGGGTGCGCTCGAAGGTCAGGAAGCCGGGGATGGTGACCTTCTCGTCGCCCTTGGAGACGATGTCGCCGACGACCTCGGCGAACGCGGCCAGCACGGCGTCGGCGTCCTTGCGGGTCACCTCGGCGCGGTCGGCCAGCGCGGCCACCAGCTCACTGCGGTTCATGTTGTTACTCCCGTGTTCTTCTTGCCGTTGGGGTGTGCCGCGCGGCGGAGCCGCACTATGGCACAGCGAAGCCGATGCGCTCGCGCCCAGGGACGCATCCTGCCCCTACCTGCGGCGGGAAAGCCAATCCGGCACCCGCAGGAGTCGTGAGAACACCCTGGGGAGTCACACGAAAAGCGCCCGCTCGGCCGTCACCCTAGAGGGCGCCCGGCGGTAGGGGGTTCCACGACTCGCCGGTGCGGGCACTGTCGTGTCGATCCTCACAGCGCCCGCACACCACGGTACGGGCCGCCTAGGAAGCCGCCCCGGCCGACTTGGCCGCGTCCCGCACCGCACCCGCCACCGCGCCCGCGACCTTGTCGTTGAAGACGCTGGGGATGATGTAGTTCGGGTTCAGCTCGTCCTCGGTCACCACATCGGCGAGGGCCTTCGCGGCCGCGAGCATCATGTCCGTGTTGACCGTACGGGACTGCGCGTCCAGCAGACCGCGGAACACGCCCGGGAAGACCAGCACATTGTTGATCTGGTTCGGGAAGTCGGAGCGCCCGGTGGCCACAACTGCGGCCGTCTGACGCGCGATTGCGGGGTCGACCTCGGGGTCCGGGTTCGCGAGCGCGAACACGATCGCACCCTCCGCCATGGCGGCCACGTCGTTGCCGTCGAGGACGTTGGGAGCCGAGACGCCGATGAAGACGTCCGCGCCGCGCACGGCCTCCTTCAGCGTGCCGGTCAGGCCCTCGTGGTTGGTGTTGTCGGCGATCCAGCGCAGTGGCGAGTCCGGGGCCGCGTCCACCAGGTCCTCGCGGCCGGCGTGCACCACACCGTGGATGTCGGCGACGACGGCGCTCTTCACGCCCGCCGCGAGCAGCAGCTTGAGGATGGCCGTACCGGCCGCGCCGGCGCCCGACATCACGACCCGGATGTTCTCGATCGCCTTGCCGGCGACGCGAAGTGCGTTCGTCAGGGCGGCGAGCACGACGATCGCGGTGCCGTGCTGGTCGTCGTGGAAGACGGGGATGTCGAGGGCCTCGCGCAGGCGGGCCTCGATCTCGAAGCAGCGCGGCGCGGAGATGTCCTCGAGGTTGATGCCGGCGAAGCCCGGGGCGATCGCCTTGACGATCTCGACGATCGCGTCGGTGTCCTGGGTGTCCAGGCAGATCGGCCAGGCGTCGATGCCGGCGAAGCGCTTGAAGAGGGCCGCCTTGCCCTCCATGACGGGCAGCGCGGCCTTCGGGCCGATGTTGCCGAGGCCCAGCACCGCGGAGCCGTCCGTCACAACCGCAACGGAGTTGCGCTTGATGGTGAGGCGGCGGGCGTCCTCGGGGTTCTCGGCGATCGCCATGCAGACGCGGGCCACGCCCGGCGTGTAGATCATGGAGAGGTCGTCACGGTTGCGGATGGGGTGTTTCGACGCCATCTCGATCTTGCCGCCGAGGTGCATCAGGAACGTACGGTCCGAGACCTTGCCGAGCGTGACGCCCTCGATGCCGCGCAGCTTCTCGACGATCTCCTCGGCGTGGGCGGTGGAGGTGGCCGCGATGGTGACGTCGATGCGGAGCTTCTCGTGGCCGGACGCGGTGACGTCGAGGCCGGTCACCGAGCCTCCGGAAGCCTCCACGGCGGTGGTGAGCTGCGAGACGGCGGTTCCGCTCGCGGGCACCTCCAGCCGGATGGTCATCGAGTAGGAGACGCTGGGCGCCGTTGCCATGGCCGACTTCCTCTGCTTTCACCGTGTCGCGTGGATGTGCGTCCGATCGTCGCACCTACCGCCGAGTAGGCGTTAGCCGGTCCTGGATTGCGAACGTTTTGTTCGCGCTGCATTCCCGGGAGTTCGCACGACATCCCCGAAAGAGAGAGACCCACGTCACTGATTACGTGGGTCTCTCCTCCGTTCATGACACCGACCCGCCATGCTCGCCTCGCGGCAAGTGGTCGCTCGTGGCGACGAAGGTTGGGCCCGGGGGCTTGGATCGAGCCGGTGTCACAGCCAGGCTAACAAACGGATCGCCCGGAACCATTCCCGTGGGAAGAGTTCACAGGATTCTCCGTCGCGCGATTCAGTCCCGGAGCAGGTCCGGCACCCCGTCCGCGTCCGGCTCGTCCCGTTCGCCCGAGATCACCGTGAGCTGCTGCGTGGCCCGGGTCAGGGCCACGTACAGCACCCGCAGGCCGGCCGGCGACTCGTCGGCGATCTCCGCGGGCGACACGACCACCGTGGCGTCGTACTCCAGGCCCTTGGCCTCCAGGCTGCCGAGCGCCACCACCCGGTCGCCGAGCCCGGCGAGCCAGCGCGCGGCCTCCGCGCGCCGGTCCATGGCGACGACCACGCCGACCGTTCCGTCGACCTGGTCGAGGAGCCGCTCGGCCTCCGCGCGCACGGTCTTCTCCAGCGAGTCCCGTACGACGCCGAAGCGTGGTTCGACCCCGGTGGAGCGCACCGCCGACGGAGATGTGGAGCCGGGCATGGCGAGGGCGAGCACCTTGGCGGCGAGCTCGGCGATCTCGGACGGGTTGCGGTAGTTCACGGTGAGCTGGAAGCGGCGGCGCGGCCGGGTGCCCAGGGCCTCGTCACGGGCCTCGGCCGCCTCGTCGGGGTCGGACCAGGAGGACTGGGCCGGGTCGCCGACCACCGTCCAGGTGGCGTGCCGGCCGCGGCGGCCGACCATGCGCCACTGCATGGGCGTGAGGTCCTGGGCCTCGTCGACGATGACGTGCGCGTACTCGGTGCGCTCCTGGGCCAGCCGCTCGGCCCGCTCCCGCTGCGACTCCTCGCGCACGGGCATCAGCTCCTCCAGGCCGGTGAGCTGGTCGAGCGGGTCCACCTCGCGTCGCCTCTTCGGGCGGGCCGGGGCGCCGAGGATCGCCTGGAGCTCGTCGAGCATGGCGATGTCGTGCACGGAGTGGCCGTCACGTCTGAGCGACCGGGCGACCCTGCGCACCTCGCCGGGGTTGAGGATGCGGCGGGCCCAGCGGCCGAGCCGGCGCTCGTCCGCCATGGCCGCGAGGACGGCCCTGGGGGTCAGCTCGGGCCACCACGCGTCGAGGAACCCGATGAAGCTGTCCTCCGAGGTCACGTCCTCGTCGAAGGACGAGCGCAGCTCGGCGGCCAGCTCGGGGTCGGTGTGCCGGCCGGCCGCACCCGACTTGGCCCACAGGGCGTCGAGGAGCAGCTTGCGGGCACGCGGGCGGAGCAGGTTGACCGGCGCGGTGCCGCCCAGGGCGGTACGGCGGATACGTTCCAGCTCGGCCGCCTCCAGCTCGAGCCGGCGCCCGAAGGCGACGACACGGAGCCGGGTGGGCGGACCGGCGGGAACGCGCCCCGTCCCACCGGCGCCCTCCCCCGCCCCGCGGCGGACTCGCGCCCCAACCGGGGGGCCCCCCGGCCCCGCGCCCCCCGGCCGCGCGGCACCGCCGGGCCCCAGCTCCAGCGCGCCACGGGCAGCCTTGCGCAGCACCTTCAGCATGCGGTACGACCCCTTGGCCCGGGCCACCGACGGGGAGTCGTACTGGGTGGCCTCGGCGCCGTCGACGAGCGAGCCGATCGCGCGGATGGCGACCTGGCCCTCCTCGCCGAGGGAGGGCAGCACGCCCTCGGTGTACGCCACGAGCAGCGGGGTCGGGGAGACGATCAGGATGCCGCCCGCGTACCGCCGCCGGTCCTGGTAGAGGAGGTAGGCGGCGCGGTGCAGTGCCACCGCGGTCTTTCCGGTGCCCGGTCCGCCCTCGACGTAGGTCACGGAGGCGGCGGGGGCCCGGATGACCAGGTCCTGCTCGGCCTGGATGGAGGCGACGATGTCCCGCATGGTGTGGCTGCGGGCCTGGCCGAGGGCGGCCATCAGGGCGCCGTCGCCGATCGCGGGCAGTTCTTCGCCGCCGAGGAAGGCCTGGAGCTCGGGGCGCATCAGGTCGTCCTCGACACCGAGCACCCGGCGCCCCTTGGAACGGATGACCCGGCGCCGTACCACCCGTCCCGGGTCGACCGGGGTGGAGCGGTAGAAGGGCGCCGCGGCGGGCGCCCGCCAGTCGATGACCAGCGGCGCGTAGTCCTGGTCCAGGACACCGA
>NZ_JBHYKH010000003.1:21702-53845 GCF_042741275.1 Streptomyces sp. NPDC058964 | reverse complement strand
CTCCACGACACCAAACCCCCCGAAGTGCACCCTCACCCCGAACACGGCGGTGTTGACGCCGCGCACGGCGCCCTCCGCCGGCTCCACGGCGGTGTAGGCGCCGTCGGGCCCCTTCTTGCCGTCCTTGCCGAGGAGCAGGTCGATCCGCCCGAAGAGGAAGTCCTCGAACTCGTTGTTGAGCCGATTGAGGTGGACGCCCGCCCGGAAGACCTGGGCATCGCGCTCGGCCAGCGCGCCGGGCGTTCCGACCTGGCCGCGCTTGGCCGCGTCGTTCATCAGGAACTCCGCCTCGTGGATCTTCTCCTCGAGGCGCCGGTACACCCGGTCCAGGTGCTCCTGTTCGACGCTGATCTCTCGGTCCCGTACGGAGTCGTGTACGCCGTGAACCGAGCCGACCGCGGATTGTTGAGCCTGAGCGGCCACCGGGCCCCCTTCTGACGTGCTGGGCAGCCGTCAACCGTACGCGAAGGGGGCCCGCGGAAGCTACGCGTCGATGTCGACGAGCTTCTTGCCGTCGAAGGTCATGACCTCGAAGTGGTCGATCTGGTTGGGGTCGAAAGCGGCGCCGCCGTGGACGTAGAGGGGCTTCTTGGCCTCTTCGTGCTTGGCGTTCTCGATGCCGTATCCCCAGTTCGGGACGGACCAGGAGGTCACCGTCTCGCGCTCGCCGTTCTTGCCGACGGCGATGAGCGAGCACTTCTTCGGGCCGGTGACGTTCTTGAGCTGGAGAACCGCGTGGGTGCCCCAGTCCTTCTTCTCGACGGCAACGGTCGCGGTGACATGGGTCGTCGGGTCCGTGGCCGTCGTCTTGTCGGACATGGTCTGGAAGGCCGCCTGGGCGGGTCCCATGGCCATGTTGTCGTTGCCGCCGTTGTCCGAGCCGCCGCTGGCCGCCAGTACGGCGAGCGGACCGCCGACGATCAGCGCGGCCGAGGCCGCGAGCATGAACATGGTGCGGCGGCGCTTGACCGCCCGGCGCTCCGAGACCTCGACGACCAGCTTCTCCGCCAGCTGTGGGCTGGGCTTGGCGGACAGCGACTCGCCGATCGCGGGCGTGCTGCCGGAGCCCGGCAGGTCCGCGAGCGCGGCCAGCATCGGCTCCATCCCGGCAAGCTCGTCGAGCTGCTGGGCGCACCATTCGCAACCCGCGAGGTGGGCCTCGAAAGCGGTTGCTTCGGCGTCGTCGAGAAGGCCGAGGGCGTAGGCACCGACGGTCTCGTGCTCATTGGGCACCGGAGATCCCTGATTGGGGCTCATGGGGCCAGACATACCCGGACCACCCGTGCTGAATCCCGCGTGTCCCCCGTATCCACTCATCACGCCGTCACCCCCCGCTCCTCCAGAGCCAGCTTCATCGACCGCAGGGCGTAGAACACCCGGGAACGGACGGTGCCGCTGGGTATACCCAGGGTTTCCGCCGCCTCGTTGACGGTACGCCCCTTGAAGTACGTCTCGACGAGCACCTCCCGGTGAGCCGGGGTCAGGTCGTCGAGCGCGTCCGACAGCGTCATCAGCCACAGCGCCTTGTCGATCTCGTCCTCCGCGGGGATGACCTCCAGCGGCGACGGATCGACCTCCTGCGGCCGGGCCTGCCGGCTGCGGTGGCCGTCGATGACGATGCGGCGTGCGACCGTCACCAGCCAGGGGCGTACCGATCCGGTCGCCCGATTGAGCTGACCGGCGTTCTTCCAGGCACGGATGAGCGTCTCCTGCACGACGTCCTCTGCTCGCTGCCGATCACCGGCGACCAGCCGAAGGACATACGCAAGGAGAGGTCCGGCGTGCTCTCGATACAGAGCACGCATCAGCTCCTCATCAGGCTCCGAGGGCTGGGACATGCGATGTCGGGCCCTCGATCCACGTTCATTGGCCACGACGGAATCCTTGCGCACGCCCACCTCCGATGTCCGGGGGTTCCCCCAGTCGGTCGCTCGCCCACACGTACGCAGGAGGGTCGGCGCGTGTTCAAAGTGACGTGACACTTTTCTTCGGGGTGGCATGACGAGAGGGACATGGCCGCACATTCCCACCGCGTGATCTTTACATTTCCGACACATTGACTTCGGCGCGTCGGCTTCCCGAAAGATGCCTGAGGCAAACGCGGTGTTGTCGAAATCACTTCGGCAACACCGGGGGATCTGGCGCGCATAAGAGATGAACAGGACATCTACGCGCGGGCGAGAGCCGCCCGTCGACGGTGCCGCGCCACCCGTTCGCGGTTCCCGCAGACCTCACTGGAGCACCAGCGCCTCCTGCGGCCCCGGGACGTATCCAGGTACACGATGGGGCAGTTGTCCCCTTCGCACTCTCTCACGGCCGCCCGTGCGACGGGATCGGTGAGCAGCTCGACGGCGTCCCGGGCGACGACCGCGAGCAGTGCCGCGCAGGCGGGCGGTCCGTCCAGCTCCCGTACGAGCGTGCCGTCGTCACCGCGCACGGCACGCGGGGCGGGAGGTGCGGCACGGGCGATCTCGTTGACCCGCCCGAGCGCGACATCGTACGGCCGCGCGCCCAGCGACGTCCCGGACCGCACCAACAGTCCCACCTGTCCCCGCAGTTCACGGAAGCCCACGAGCCAGGAGGCGTCGGCGTGCGCCAGCGGGGTGCCCACCGGGACGAGTCCGGAGCCGACGATCCAGGCGCGCAACGGCCCGACCGAGTCCAGCCGTTCACCTGGGTGGGTCGTCGACAGGAGATCCAGACTGATCCGCCCGGCGTCGAACCGCAGCTCGTACGGGGCCGTGGCCGTACCCAGTGCCATGTGCCTGTCACCGCCTAGGGCAGGGAACCGTTCCCTCTCTCACAGTGCCTGCCCGCACGCGCGTCCGGAACCCCTCGTACCGGCGCTGGACGCACACGTGTGCCGCCGCGCGTCTCGGCCATGTCCCACCGTCGGTCGCGCGGCTTGACTGAAGGCATGACCCAGCTGAGGGAAACGACACGGAGAAGCCCTGCCGGCCGCCGCACGAAGGCCGGAACTGTGCTGGGTGCGGCCACGGTCGCCATGGGCCTGATCGCCGGCGTCTTCTGCATCTTCGCCCGCGCGGTGATGCCGGCCCTGCACCGCAGCTCGGACCGCGTCTTCATCGAGGCCATGCAGAACATCAACGACGTGATCCAGAACCCGGTGTTCTTCCTGAGCTTCATGGGAGCGCTGCTGCTCACGGCCGTGTCCGCGTGGCAACTGCGCCGGGACGCCTGCGGCCGGTGGGTGTGGGCTGCACTGGTGGCGTACGCCCTGGTCTTCCTGATCACCGGCGCCTTCGACATCCCGCTGATCAACGACCTGGCGAACGCGGGAAGTCCGGCGAGGATCACCGATCCTGCCGCCGTGCGCGAGCACTTCGAGAATCCATGGGGGGCGTGGAACGCCGTGCGGGCTCTGCTGTCGACGGTGGCTCTGGGGTGTCTGGCCACGGCGCTGGTCCCCTACGGCCGATTCTCCTCGCCGGCCGGGACTCACCGTCGGACTTGGGACGCCTGATCACGGCGCTGATCCTCTACGGCCGGCTCTCGCTCGGGGCGGGCACTGTCAGCCCGTCCGGCGCTGATCTTCCACGTCCACTTCCCGGCCCCGGCCGGAACTGTCAGCCCGTCCGGCGCTTGAGGACGAGGCCGTTCAGGCCGGAGCGGAGGTCCGGGGGCGGCGGCCCCCGGGGACGGTCACACCAGCCCCGGGTTCCTGCTCACGCGTCCGCGTACTTCGCGTCCGCCGCCGGATCCAACGCCAGCCGATACCCCCGCTTCACCACGGTCTGGATCAACTTCGGCGCACCAAGTGCCGTACGCAACCGCGCCATCGCGGTCTCCACCGCATGCTCGTCCCGCCCCGCCCCCGGCAACGCCCGCAGCAGCTCGGCCCGCGCGACCACCCACCCCGGCCGCCGCGACAGCGCCCGCAGCAGTGACATCCCCGCCGGAGGCACCGGCTTCAGGTCCCCGTCCACGATCACCGCGTGCCCCCGGATCTCCAGCCGGTGCCCGGCGACCGGCAACGACCGTGCCCGCCCCGGCAGTTCCTGGCACAGCAGCTGTACGAGGGGCCCGAGCCGGAACCGCTCGGGCTGAACGGTGTCGATCCCCCGCGCCTGGAGCGGCAGCGCGGTGACCGGCCCGACGCAGGCCGGCAGCACATCGTGACCGAGGGCGGCGAGCAGCTCGCCGAGCAGCCCACGGTGCTCGGCCCGGGAGAGCAGGGACGCGGCGGCCGGAGCGCTGGTGAAGGTGAGCGCGTCCAGCCCGCGCGAGACGGCCGCGTCGATCAGCCGGTCCACCGGCCCGATGTCCTCCGGCGGCATCCACCGGTACACCGGCACCGGAACCACCTCCGCCCCTCCGGCCCGCAGCGCCTCCACGAACCCGGGCAGCGGCTCGCCGTGCAGCTGTACGGCGACACGGCGCCCGTCGACCCCCTCCTCCAGCAGCCGGTCCAGCACCTCGGCCATGGACTCGCTGGACGGCGACCAGTCCTCCGTGAGCCCGGCGGCCCGTATGGCGCCCTTGACCTTGGGCCCGCGGGCCAGCAGTTCCACCCCGCGCAGCCGCCCGAGCAGCGGCTCGCCGAGCCCCCACCCCTCGACGGCCTCGATCCACCCCCGGAACCCGATGGCGGTCGTGGCGACGACCACATCGGGCGCCTGGTCGATGATGACCTTGGTGGCGGCGAGGAGTTCGCCGTCGTCGGCGAGCGGCACGATCCGCAGGGCCGGCGCGTGCAGGACACTGGCACCGCGCCGCTGGAGCAGCGCCCCGAGCTCGTCTGCCCGGCGCGCGGCTGTCACACCCACGGTGAACCCGGCGAGGGGCCCGTGTTCCGATCCCTGCTTTTCGTCGTACATGGCTCTCCTAGCTGACCCGCATGCCGAACGAGCCTGTCAACGGCGCGTGACAGGCTCGGTTCGACTTGATGTCGCCGGTGTTACGTCACACCTCGGCGTAGCTGAGCTGCGGCTTTTCCTCGGCGGCCGCCTTCGCCTCGGCCTGGACGACCGGTCGGCGAAGGTATACGGCCCAGGTGACCGCGAAGCAGAGGCCGTAGAAGACCAGGAAGGAGACGAACGCGCCGGTGCCGGAGCCGTAGGAGAGGAAGGACTGCCGGAAGGCGAGGTTGATGCCGACGCCGCCGAGCGCGCCGACGGCTCCGATGAGCCCCATGGAGGCCCCGGACAGCCGCCGTCCGTAGGTGACCGCCTCCTCACCGGTGAGACCCTTGGCCAGCGCCTTCGCCTGGAAGATGCCGGGGATCATCTTGTACGTCGACCCGTTGCCGAGCCCGCTGAGCACGAACAGCACGACGAAGACGGAGACGAACAGCGGCAGCGACTTCCGCATGCTCGCGCCGACGAGCACGCCGGTCGCGGCGGCCATGGCCACGTAGTTCCACAGGGTGATCTTCGCGCCGCCGTACCGGTCCGCCAGCCGGCCGCCCACGGGCCGGATCAGCGAGCCGAGGAGCGGGCCGATGAAGGTGAGGTACGCGGCCTGCAGCGGCGTACGCCCGAACTGGACCTGCAGCACCTGCCCGAAGGCGAAGGCGTACCCGATGAACGACCCGAACGTGCCGATGTACAGGAAGGACATGATCCAGGTGTGGGCGTCCTTGGCGGCGTCCTTGGCGGCACCGGTGTCGTTCTTCACCGAGGCGAGGTTGTCCATGAAGAGGGCGGCGAGCACGGCGGCGACCAGGATCAGCGGGATGTAGATGCCGAGCAGCACCCGTGGACCGCCGTGGGCCCCGATGATCGCGAGGGCGGCCAGCTGGATGACGGGCACGCCGATGTTGCCGCCACCGGCGTTCAGCCCGAGCGCCCAGCCCTTCTTCCTCAGCGGGAAGAAGGCGTTGATGTTGGTCATGCTCGACGCGAAGTTGCCGCCGCCGATGCCCGCGAGCAGGCCGACGAGGAGGAAGGTCCCGAAGGACGTACCCGGTTTCATCACGACGAACGCGGCGGTGGTCGGCACGAGCAGCAGGCTGGCGGAGATGATCGTCCAGTTCCGGCCGCCGAAGATCGCGACGGCGAAGGTGTAGGGGACGCGGACGACGGCGCCGACCAGCGTGACCATCGAGGTCAGCAGGAACTTGTCGGCCGGGGTCAGCCCGTACTCCGGGCCCATGAAGAGCACCAGCACGGACCACACGGTCCAGATCGAGAACCCGATGTGCTCGGAGAGGACGGAGAAGAGCAGGTTCCGGCGGGCGACCTTCTCGCCGGTCGCGTTCCAGAACGCCTCGTTCTCCGGATCCCATTGCTCGATCCAGCGGCCTCCCCTGCCGCTGCTGGGGGCGGGGGCTGTACTCGGGGCTGTCATGACGCCTCCACGGTGCTCCGGGGCTCAGGTGGTTCGGGGTGATGAGCGGTGATGAGTCCCGAAGGTAGGGAGGACGCGTTTCCTGCCTGTGGCTGTGGGTGACCGGAAGGGAACTTTGCTCTCACTCGGCCGGAGGGCCGTCGGTGAGGGCGATTCCGCGGGCGACCGTGTCGAGGGCGGGGAGAGCGGCGTACAGGCGGACCAGCTCGTTGGTTACGGCGAGGAGCTGGACGTCGGTGGGGGCGAGTGGTGTACGCAGTGGTGGGCGAGAACGCCGAGGGGGTCCTCGGCGTCGGCGCGGTCGTCCGGGTCGAGCTGGACGAGGCGCGGGACGCGGCTGCCGGTGCCCAGGTGATCGCTGACGAACCGTCGCCGCCGGGCTTCCCTTCGGCATACGGCTCGGCCGTCCCGAACCATTTGCCGAACGCATCCACACCCGTGCCCGCCCCGAACGCGGCCTGACTCAGCCGGGTCGCTCCCGTCTCGCGATCCGCCGCTTCAGGACCGCCACCGACGAGGTTCCTCCAAGCACCGAGCTTCGGCAGCCCCTGCCCGGACAGCTGTCTGGCCGCGTCCAGCGCCTCCTTCCTGGCCGCGTGCATCCCTTTGGCGCCGTCGCTCATGGCCGTCCGCGCATGGCCCCCGCACTACGACCATTCCGAAGGATGACCTCCGAGGGCTCTTATCTGATGGGGAGTTGACCGACCGCCGATGCCGTACTGACGGTGGGCGCTGGGCGGTGGGCTGCGGATCAGCGCTGAGGAGGCTGGGGCGGCTGCTGCTGCCAGTTCGGGTACTGCTGGGGGGCGTAAGGACCCGGAGCGGCCGCTTGCCCGTAGCCACCCCCGGTGCCGCCGGGGCCACCGTACGGCCCAGCGACCTGCCCACCGTACGGACCGCCGGAGTACGGACCGCCGCCGTACGGCCCCGCCTGCCCGGGTTGCTGCTGTGGCTGGTGCCACTGCTGTGGCTGTTGTGGCTGGTGCCACTGCTGCTGTCCCGGAATCTGCGCGCCGGGCGGCAGATAACGCAGCCGCCCACTCTCATCGGTCACGGGCACGAACCCGGCGGCCCGGAGCCGGGTGGCGAACTTGGCGTTGCGGCGCCGGGTGACAAGGAGGCCGATGCCCATGACGCCCATGAAGATGACCCATGCCGCGCCGGCGACGATGAAGTTGAAGGCACCACCGCCCTTCCGCACCGTGTAGAGGAGCAACCCGAGGGTGATGCCGCCGGCCCCGTACAGCATCCGCTTCTCGGCGTTCTTGCCGGTGAGGTCGAACTGGATTCGTGCCTTGAGGAGTTCGAGCGCGTCGGGCACGACGGGCGGCAGCGAGACCCCGTCCGCGGCGTTCGGATACTGTGCCCAGTTCTGCGCGGCGCGGGTGCGGGCCTCCGGGCGGTGGTCCGGCACGATGAGCAGCTTCAGCACGTTGTTGCGCGACCCGGTGTAGTGCGCGTCGGTGTACTCGTACCCGAACTGCTGGGCGATGCAGGCGAGCCGAGCGATCCGCTTCACGGAAGCCATCGAGTTGGTGAGCGTGACGGGCTCACCGCTCGCCATCAACTGCAGCATCTTCCGAACCTGCCGCTTGCTCACTGCGTCCGCTCCCCCGCCGATGGCTTCACTCTGTTCACTTGCGCAACCTGGGCAGTCTTCCACGGGGGCGCGGAGCGATGAAGCGGCAGGGGGACGGATTGACGCGATCTTGGCGGAGTGTTGGTACGAGCCTTGGGCATGTCGCGGTCCGGTGCAGGCCGGGTCGAGTGCCGCACCTGGAGGGAGGGCCTGGAGTACGACGAAAAGGCGTGGTGCCCGGCCATCACCCTGTCGATGCTGGGAATGCGAGCGAAATCTGTTCACCGTGCAGGCGCCTGTCCCAGACGCTCCCCAGCAACCGCCCGCCACCAACTCAGCCGCGGGGCCCGGATCGGTCCTGCTGGACGTGGCAGTAGTGTCGTCCTGGAGAGGCTGGTTGCAAGCAGTCAGCAAGAGGCACACTATCCGGCAAGCGGACTTTCAAAGCTGAAAAGTTCCGCGATTTGGCGCAGTATCGCGCGGTAATGCTCGCGATAGGCCAAGGCAGCGGTACTCAGCGTGAGGACCACAAGGCTCTTGCCATCTGGATGAGGAAGATGCCCATGGATTTGCAACAAGGGTTCCTGTGACAGGCCCAACTCGCTGGTCGGGGTTCGCACGCTCTCACTGAACGTAGCTGGTCCGCAGGAAAGCTCGGCGTACTCGATGTACGCGTGCCCTTCAGGCTGAGCGACGGAGCGAGCGGCAGTGACCCCCCGCGGAGCCCAGGCCGTATCGAGCCAGGCAATCGTGAACAGGGACAGAAGCGCACCCCTGCCGTCCTCGCCGGTGTCGTCACGGTGGAGGCCAAGAGAGCAGTGGACCAGCCGGTCCGCACACAATGAGCGAAACATCTGCTTGGCAGTGGCCAGGTGGACCACGAACTGGTGGCGGATCGCCTCGTTCGGCGTCGAAGCCAGAAAGGACGCCAATACTCGGCATGAATCCTCTCCCCGAGGAGAACCCTGTGGGGCCAAGAGGGCATCAAGCGGCAGATCTACGAATCCTGCCGGGACGCCGAACCAGATGCCTTCCCCTGGCGTACGAACATTGGGATGCAACAGGAAGCGTGGTGCAGGTGTCGTCATGTTAGGGGTGACCTCGCCTCTAGTTCTGTGGCTGCACAATGTTTTCGAGGTACAAGGCCCCAGCGCGGCGCGCCCGCTCGATGTCCACGCTGTCGGCGCCCCAACTCTGTGCCCTGCATCGACTGTCGAAAACGGAGCGCTGATACAGGACATGGAAGCGTTTGGGGACCTTGCCGGATCGGCCTGGTGCGGCAATCACACCAAGGAATCGAGGGTCACCGGCAAACCAGACAGGTTCGATTTGAGCCTTGAGTTCCGGACTGGTTCGAGCATGCCCGATGCGCTTGAGCCACCAGTGCGCTCGCTGGTGCCGAATGAACACCAAGGGGACCCCCTGCTCAGAATTCAAAGGATTAGGAAACTCCAGCCAGGCCCCCTCCTCCCTCACCTCTGGATGCTTTGCCAGACCACGAGGCACTTCCGCGAGGATCCGCCACGGGTACTGTTGCAGAATCCGGCGCATACGGAATGCCCAGGAAAAGTGGCCGATTTGATTTATTACCCGATACAATGAATAGAGAATGAACGGAGTAAAAATTACAACATACGCACGGGAGGTGAAGACAATAATCACGTAAAGCAATCCCGGGAAGGCTACAATCCAACCGATCTGCCCAACGACATTCATTACCATGTGCCTGCCCCAGGCGCTACGAGTCGCGGGGCAATCCCAAGCTGTGGCGTATTCGGTGGGATGCATGCACGAACTACTCTCTCGTCTAATCAATGAATAAGGGCGCCGGTCATCATCATTGGAATACACGACGAACGAGGTCAATGGTTTCAGCGCCATCGATCGGCCCCAAGAGGGCACCGTCGAGGCTGGTTCCAATGCTTGCCGCCGCGTCGCTGTCAAGTGAATCGAGCAAGCTCGCGGACAATCCGTAGGAAGCTGTACCCAGCCCCACCCAGGGGGCAGCTGTTTCAGTAACCTCAACAGCCCTGGCCAGTCGCGGCGCTTTGGTGATTACCCATTCCGTAAATGGGTTCCTGAGGTCGGAGAATTCTCTTGCCGTTGACGCGGTCTTGCTCCCAAAGGTCGCCAGTCGCTGACTCAGGGTAAGAACTTCACCGGCCTCTCCCACACTGTGCAGGGCCGCGTACGCCCCCTTCCCTACCGATCCGACACCTGGGAGTGACCCCAGCCCATCAGCGGTCACACCGATCAGATTGCTCCAGAAGTCCGCGTCAAGCTCCCCTTCCGTGAAGCCATCCTTGAGAGACTCCCAGACTGCCGGTTGCATCAATCGAGTCATGAAGGCTCCTGCACTTAAGGCCGCCGCGATCATGAGAAGAACCGCCGCCACCGTCCCGCCCGAAAGCACGAAAAGCGCGACGATTCCTACTACCCCCGCCGTCCAGCTAAGGATGTCCGGCAGGTTGTCGGCCACCCAATCCAGAGCGCTTTCGAAAAATCCTGGCTTCTGAGGCGCCAGTTTCTTTGCTGCGTTGCGGATCTTTTCTGCTCGGCGACGGGCCCTCTCTTCATGTTCACTGGCCAGTTTCTTGGCCTTATTTATGACTTCTTCGAGGTCTGACTGGGCGTTCTCAACAGCTGTGTTCGCGTGGGTCAGAGCCTGCTGGGCGGTGTGGTGGTGTGAGCCCTTCTTGTCCAGGTCGGGGGCGCTCTTCGCCTTGTCCGCGTGGGCCTTTGTTCGGTTCAGCGTGTCTCGGGCGTCCCGTGCGTCCTCGTCGAGGCGCTTAGCACGGCGCTGGAAGTCATCGAGTTCGCCCTCCCAGCTGGTGAGCTGCCTTGCTGCCTTACTGATCGAGTGCGCGGCGTTCTTGAGGTTGAGGGCCAGCGGACCGCCCTGGAGTTCGTCTCGGAATGCGACAGCCGCGTCACCCGTCCAGTAGCTGCCATCCATCAGCTTCGCGACGAGTCCATGTGTCTGTTCCAGGACCTTGGCGCAGGAGGCTAGCTTCTTGTGAAGGTCCCGAACCGTTTCGGGGTTACCCGGCACCGGGTTGAAGCCGAGGTGGGCGTACGGGTTCGGGAGGCGCTGGCCGTCCGGTGCGGACTTCAGGCCCTGCGGAAGGTCGCCGTTGCGGCGGGCGGAGGAGGCGGGGTACGGGTTCGCCTCGAGGCCAGGAATCGTCACTCGGCGCTCCCACTCTTGGCGTGCCGCCCCTTCCCCAACGCTTCTTCCAGCGCCTTGTCGACCTCCTCGTAGCTGTCCTTGCACTGGCCGATGATCTTCGCAAGGCTCTCGGTCTGCTCGCCGATCTGCTCAGTGCCGTACTTCCAGCCCTCCTGGAAGTCCTCGCAGGCGGAGTCCAGGTCGTCAGTACCGAGACCGGTGACCGTCACGTCGCTGAGCGCCTTGCGCAGGCCCTTCAGCGAGTCGCTCGACTTGTTCAGCAGCTTCATGAAGTGCTTCAACTCGTCGCCGTCCACGGCCAGCCGGTCTGCCACGCGCTCCGCCCCCTGGGTCTGCCCCGTATGGAATCGGAATCACGCTATTCGTTTTCTGGCGGGGGCAGACTGCCCGCCGCGGCGATGGAGAAGCCGGGCTCCTTACGCCGGAGCGGTGACGCCGGGGGCCAGTTGTTGACGTCTGGAGCCCAGTCGCATCGGCACCTGGGTCGCGCCAGGCGCGTCCCATCAGGCAAGGAACGGCCCACCCCACCGCCGCCCGTCCGGTGGGTCTCCGGTGATGGTCGCCCGAGAGCGGGAACCAGCCCATGCCACGGCGGCGCAGGTATTTCACCCCACAGGGTGGCGCCTCGTCGGCCTCGTCCGTGGCGTCCAGCCAGTGCATCAGCGCTGGCGTAGCACCGGTTCAGGTACAGACTTGCGCACGGCGTCCGCCGACTACTTCCTCATGGCCGGCACGCCTTCGCGGGTCGTTCGCCGTCCCGCGGTAGGGGGCACGCCGTCCTATGCCGACGCACAAGCGACGCCGAAAGGCCACCCGCCTTCCCTAAGGGGGCGAGTGGCCTACGGGCCGGCATTCCCTGTCAGCGGTTGACGGACTGGATCTCCTGAACGACCACGTCCTGGGTCGCACCGAACGTGCCGTCCGGCAGGTCACCGCCGTTGCCGTCGCTGCCGGTCCAGCGGATCTTCCAGGTGATGGTGGCCTTGAGCGGGTACGAGCCGGTACCCGAGGAGCGCAGGTACTTCACTCCACAGGGCGGCGTCTTGTCGGCCTTGCCCTTGGCGTAGGGCTCGCCGATGTTGCCGTTGTCGATCTGGCACACGCCCGAGGACGGGTAGGTCACCGCGTCCGTCGTCCCGGGGTCGATCTTGAGGCTGACCGGTTCCGCCGTGGTCGTCGCGGAGATGCCCAGCACCGGGACGGAGGCGGTCACGGACACCGGCTTGAACTTCGCACCGTCCAGCCAGGCCCAGGTCGGCAGGTTCACCTTCGTGTTTTCCGCGGGAGCCAGGGTCACCTTCGTGCTGGGGACTCGGATCTCGTTGTACGCGAGTTCCGCCAGGATCTTCGGGGTGACGGCATTCTGGATGTTGGCCGGCGGGGGGTCACCCTTGTCCACCCAGAAGATCTGCTCGTTGCACTTGTCCCAGCCGGGCGGGAAGTCCTTGTTGACGTACGAGTCCCACCAGTAGCCCTTGCCCTCCTTGTCCTTGTTGAAGTCCTTGTAGGGATGACCCTTGACGTAGCGGTCACGCTGCTGGGCATCCCACTCGGGGCCGGTGGAGTCGACCGCCCAAATGGGCTCCAGGTAGGCCTTCAGCTGGTCGGGCGTGTACTTCGGGGCATACCAACAGGCCGGTGGGGTCCAGGAGGTGACGGAGGTTACCGGGCCCACCGCGCTGCCCGAGCCGTTCTTGGAACGGTCGTAGACGATGACACCGGCCGTCGAGCTGAGGTTGCTGCCATCAACGTCACCGGAGGTTTTCCCCTTTGGCGGGGGAGTCTGGGCACCGCCGCCGATCTTGTTGTCAGCCATGGCGGGAGCGGCCCCCGCCATGATCGAGCCGATCAATGACAACACGATCAGCGATCGCGAGCCGGCACTCAGGGCTGGCACTTGGAGCTCCCCCTCTGCGAAATGAGCTTCACGACGACCCAGACGCCCTTGTCGTTCTTCTGCAGCTGGGTGCTGTAGAGGACGTAGCTGTTCTTGGTGACCGGAGTTTTATCGACCTTCTTCGTCTTCAAATAGAAGTCGTACGCCTTGCCCTGGTCCTCGCAGTAAACGAGGGACGCGTTGCTGGGACCGCTGACGTTCACGACCGGGTCGTAGTAGCGGTAGCTGCCCGTCGTGCGGGCCTTCGCCTTGACATACGCCTTGATGAACTGCTGGGTCTGCGCGGCGGCTTCACCCTCGTAATAGAAGCGATAGGCCTTGTCCAGCGGGTCCTGGTTCACGATGGCGAGGTCCACTGCCTTGATGGACTGCTCACTGTCCACCAGCACCGCGTCCTTGTCCTTGTCACCCGTCTTGGGCCAGTCAAAGGTGTACGACAAGTCGGACGGCATCTCGATCTCAGGGCGCCCAGCGGTCCCGGAGGCCGAAGCACTCGGCGAAGCCGACGACTCGCCCCCCGAATCCGCCCCCGTGATCTTGTCGTTCGACTTCGGCTTCGACCCACCCCCGCCACAGCCGGCGAGCAGGAGTACGGCCGTCGCACCGGCGGCGGCTGTCGTGAGCAGGCGGGATCGGCGGGTCACGTTTGGCTCCTGGTGGGGCGGTTGGGGTCTGAGAAGCAGCCCCATACGGTATCGGGCCCGACTGCCGCTGCACCAGAGCGAATTGCTCGGGCACCGGCATGACGAATCGGGCGCGGGGGGACAGAGAGTGGGTAACCGGCGGCCCAGTAAGGGGTGATGATTACCCATCTGTGACAATGCAACAGGCTAACTTCGTCTGGCGGTTGGCCCTTGCAAAGGTTCTGTGAAGCCGTCTCCGTACCGAGGCACCGACCGCCCGCGTCCCGGCTCCGATCGCAGCCGTGGGTACTACGCCCGCCGCCGCGCCCCCTTCTTCACCCCGTTCGGCCACAGCCGCGGGCTCCGCTTCGCCGCGATGTCCTCGATCCAGCCGAAGGCCAGGATGGTCAGGCCGATCAGGGGCCAGACCAGGAAGAACATCCAGAGCATGTAGGTGGTGTCCAGGGCCGAGACGGCGCGGTCGCTCTGCATGAACGGGAGGTTGTAGGCCTGGTCGATGATCGGCACCGTGGCCATGATCAGCATGTTGTGCCACAGGTAGACCGTCACCGCCCGGTTGTTGGACAGGGTGATCAGTCTGTCCCAGCGGCGCAGGCGGCCCGGCAGTTCCTGCCAGGACGGGGAGTACTGGAGCAGGATGACGACGAAACCGAAGGACCAGGTCGCCTGGGCGAGCGGGATGTCGTTCAGGTCCCAGCCGTCGGGGCCCAGATGGCCCGACGCCCACCACAGGCCGAACGCCATCAGCAGTGCCGAACAGGAGACGGCCGCGTAGCGGGGGATGCGGGCGAGCAGGCCCTCGTGGTGGGCGAAGCCCAGGACCCAGCAGCCGCCGTACACCGCGAAGTCGCTGACCGCGTTGCCCGTCTCGCCCGGGATCGACACCAGGCCCGTGCCGACGATGGCCGTCAGACCCAGAGGGGCGAGCAGTGTCGGCCACGGTGCCCTGCGGAAGGCCCGGAGGAGGAGAGGGGACGCGACCACGAACCAGAGGTACGCGCGCAGGTACCACAGCGGGCCCGCGGCCTGCACCGCCCAGGTGTCCTCCAGCAGGCCCGACTTCGATCCGATGTGCCAGGGGAACGGCGGGGCCCCGATGGGGATCACGTAGTCGATCAGCTTCAGCAGGCCCCAGGTGCCGCCGTTGTCCGGGTCCTTCACCGGGTTCCAGCCGCCCGCGAACATCAGCGCCAGCGCAATCGCGCTGAACGCCCACAGGGGCGGCAGCAGACGACGGACCCGGCCGCGGATCACGCTCGGCGCGGGGCGGTTCAGGGAACGCGCCATCAGGGAGCCCGCCAGGGCGAACATCACGCCCATGGAGGGGAACAGGACCGTGAGCCATGCCCAGCCGAAGAGGTGGTAGACCACTACTCGGACCAGGGCCGTCGAGCGCAGGAGGTCGAGATAGCGGTCCCGGCCGCCCGGCGGTTTCCTCGTGGCAGGGGGGACTGTGGGGACGTCGAGCGCGGGCTGCGGGGTCGTGTCCGTCGTGTATCCGTGGGTCATGCCACGGGCCTCCGATCACTGCTGCTCGTGCGGCTGCGCCGGCGCGGCACCGGGCCTCCCGGGGCCTCGACGACACCGCTGCGGCGCAGCTTCTGCCAGCGCAGACGGCCGCCGGTGAGTGCCGTGATCCAGGACTGGAGCAGCACGACGTACATGAGTTGGCGGTAGAGGATCTGCTGCAGGGGCAGCGAGATGAGGTGGGTCATGCGTTCGCGGTCCAGGCGGAAGGCGTACGCCGCGCACACGGCCTGGATCGCCAGGACGCCCAGCCAGGCCCCGATCGTCTTCTGCGTCGGGCCGAAGACCACGCCGTAGAGGAGGAACACGTCGATCAGGGGGGCCAGGAGCGGGGCCAGGACCATGAAGAGGGAGACCAGAGGGAGGCCCACCCGGCCGAAGCGGCCCGACGGGCCCTTCTCCACGATCGCGCGGCGGTGCTTCCAGATCGCCTGCATGGTGCCGTACGACCAGCGGTAGCGCTGGGACCAGAGCTGCTGGACGGACTCCGGGGCCTCGGTCCAGGCCCTCGCCTTCTCGGCGTAGACCACGCGCCAGCCGTCCCGGTGCATGGCCATGGTGATGTCGGTGTCCTCGGCCAGCGTGTCGTCGCTCACGCCGCCGACCCGCTCCAGGGCCGAGCGGCGGAACGCTCCCACGGCGCCGGGGATCGTGGGCATGCAGCGCAGGATGTCGTACATGCGGCGGTCGAGGTTGAAGCCCATCACGTATTCGATGTGCTGCCAGGCACCGATCAGGGAGTCACGGTTGCCGACCTTGGCGTTGCCGGCCACGGCGCCGACGCGGGGGTCGCCGAAGGGCTGCACCAGTTCGCCGGCCGTGGACGGCTCGAAGACCGTGTCGCCGTCCATCATCACGATCAGGTCGTGGCGGGCGTTCGCCAGACCGCGGTTGAGTGCGGCCGGCTTGCCCGCGTTCAGCTGGCGTACGACGCGGACGTCGGGAAGGTCCATGGCCTCCACGATCCGCGCGGTGCCGTCCGTCGAGCCGTCGTCGATGACGATGATCTCGACGGGGTGTTCGCTCGCCATCAGGGAGCGGACCGTGTTCTCGATGCACTTCGCCTCGTTGTACGCGGGCACCAGCACCGACACCGGCTCGGTGACCGGCGGCCCCCAGCTGAAGTCCTTGCGGCGCACCCGGCGCGCGTGGATGCCGGAGAGCAGCAGCATGAGGACGAAGCGGGAGATCACCAGGGCGCCGATCACCGCCAGGCCGACGACCAGCACGTCCGTGATGTCGTCCGAGGCCCGGACCAGGAAGATCCACGCCTTGCCCTTCCACAGGTCGAGCCCGGCGACCCGGGTGTGCGCGCTCGGCGCATGCAGGGCCTCGGTGAGGTTGTCGAACGTGTAGCCCTGGCTCTGCAGCATGGGCAGGAATCTGTCGAGCGCCTGGACCGTCTGGTGGCGGTCGCCGCCCGAGTCGTGCATCAGGACGATCGCGCCCTTGCCGCCGTGCGGGGTGGCCCGGCGGATGATCTCGTCGACGCCGGGCTTCTTCCAGTCCTCGCTGTCGGTGTTGTTGACGACGGTGATGTAGCCGCGGGTGCCGATGTACTCGGTCACCGGCCAGGACTTGTCGTCCATCGCGTCGGCGAAGGACGAGTACGGGGGGCGGAACAGCGAGGTGCGGATGCCCGCCGCGCCGGTGATCGCCAGCTGGTTCTGGGACAGCTCCCAGTCGATGCGCTTCTTGGACTGGTACGAGAGGTCGGGGTGGTTGAAGGTGTGCAGGCCGACCTCGTGGCCCTCGTCGACCATGCGCTTGACCAGCTCCGGGTAGCGCGAGGTCATGGTGCCGGTGACGAAGAAGACCGCGTGCGCGTGGTGCTTCTTGAGCACGTCCAGGACCTTGGGGGTCCAGGTCGGGTCGGGGCCGTCGTCGAAGGTGAGGACCAGCCGGTGCTCGGGCACCTTCAGGCTGGTGGTACGGCCGCTGCGGGTGTCGATGACCGGGCCGCCCTCCAGGATCTTCTCGGGCACCCTGTCGGTCGCGGCCTCGGGCCGGATGCGGTGGTCGGCGAGGATCTCGCTGTGCACGTAGCCGCGCAGCATCAGCATCGCCATCAGGGCGAGGAGGACGAGCAGGGGCAGCAGCAGGCGCATGCGCAGGCGACGGCGCCGGGAACCGTCACGGGCTCCGGGCGCGGCCTCGTGACGGCGGGTGCGGGATGCCATCAGAGGATGTGCTCCGGGGACAGGCGGGTCGGGGAGGTGGCCGGACCGCCGGGGTCCGCGGCGACGGGCGTCGGGGTGGCCGGGCCGTCGGCGACCGAGCCGGTACCGGTGGTGCCGCCGCCCGAGACCGGGGACTCCGTGGGATCGGCGGAGCCCTCGACGGGGCTGCTCGGGGCGGGCGGGGTGGAGGCCGGCTGGCTCGAGGGCTTGGCGGAGGGGGAGGAGCCGTGACCGCCGCCCGGACCGGCCGTGGTCTTCGTGGCCGTCGGCTCCGGGTCGGCGCTCCTGCCCGGCTCGGCGGAGTTCTTGCCGCTGCCGGACTCGGTGGCGCGCGCGTCCGGCGACGGGGCCGTGCCGTCGCCCGCCGTCGGGACGGTGCCGGTGCCCGGCGGGGCGCTGCCGCTGCCGGACGGCCGGGCGGCCGAGTCGGCGGGCAGCGGGGAGCCGTCGACCTGGCTGGCCGGCGTGTCGTCGTTCTGGCCCGGCACGGGCAGCCAGGGCGCGTCGGAACTGCCGGACAGCAGGGTGGCGACGATGACGACGGCGTAGACGGCGCAGGCGATGCCGACGAGCATGCCGAGCCGCCGGAACGTACGGCTGCGGCGGCCCGACTCGTCGACGAAGACCGGCCCGTCGGAGCCTTCCTGACCGCCAACGCGGGCGGCGCTCTCGGCCTGGCTCAGCTGTACGTCCCCGAACTGGGCGGCGTCGAGCTGGACCGTCACCTCGTGCGGGTCGTGCGTCGGATCACCGGCCGCTCCGGTGGCACCCGCTCCGGTGCGGGTTCCGGTCGCGGCGAACGCGTCACCGGATCCGGGGGCGGACTCGTCCCAGGGGTCGGAAATCAGTCCCGAGGGCTCGGAGAGGCGGCTCCCGGGCCCGGGCAGACGGCCACCCGAGCCGGACAGGCGGCGCCTGGACTCCGGGATGCGGATCTTGGACTCGGCGCCGAGAACGGCGCGGCCGCCCCGCGGGGCCTCGTTCTTCGCGAGGTCCCGGTCGCCGGCCGGACCTCGGTCCGGCCGAAAGGCATCGGTTCTTCCGGTTTCCGGAAAGACCTGGGTGTCTCCACCCGTCACCGGTATGTTCCCGGACGCGGATGAATTCTGATGCCATTCCGGTTGGGCGTCTTCTCGCCAGTTGTTCACGCGCGTACATCCCCCCACGGGACAGTTCTGGCGGCGCTCACGACTCCGAGCACACGTCGACCGAACCAGGCCCCCACCTGGCCCGAGCGCCCCCGGTACCACACCGTGCTCAGGCCATGAACGTAGCGCAGCCGAGGATCCGACGTCCGCGGTATGTCATTTGTGGGGATTCATAAAGGCCTCATCCGTGGCTGGAATCCACCCTCCGGTGGGCCGCGTGAGCCACCCCTCGGAGGTGGCGATCTCCGCCGCGGCCCGGCGAAGGGCATCGAACCCGGGATGGACCAGCCCCTTTCGCCACACGAGTGACACGGGCGACAACGGGACGGGCTCGACGAGCGGTCGCAGCACGGTCCGAGGCATGGCCGGAAAGTCCACCACGGCGAGGATCGGATGCCGGGTCTTCGCCATGATCCGCTCGAACTCCTCGTCCCCCACGGCCAGCGGGAGGGGCGAAGCCACTCGAATGCCACGCCCCTCGAACAGGCGATGTGCGAGGTCGGTCCACTCGGGGGTGCGGGGATTGCCGGCGCCGGCGTACACCGTCTCCCCGGCCAGCGCCGCCAGTGGCACGGCCTCCAGCGGGGCCAGTGGATGGTCGTCGGGCAGGACGACGGCCATCGGTTCGTACCGCACGGGCTGGTGCGCGAGACCGGCGCGCAGCGCGGGGGCCAGGCCCGCGACGCGGCCGAAGGAGGCGTCGAGGCGCCCGGCGAGCAGATCGGCCGCCGCTCCCGTCAGCCCGCTCTCGTAGCGGGCCATCAGCTCGTGCTCCGGCGCGAGCTCGCGGGCCCGGTGCAGCACACGGCGGCCGGTGGCCAGCCCCTGGGAATTCAGGTCCACGAGCAGGGGGCGGGCCTGCCCGAACGCGGCGAGCAGCTCGTCCTGCGCGGCGAGGACCCGGCGGGCGTACGGCAGCAGGCGCTCACCGTCGGCGGTCAGTGTCACCTGACGGGTGGTCCGCACGAACAGCTCGGCGGCCAGCTCCCGCTCCAGCCGCCGCACGTCCCGGCTGAGCGCCTGCTGGGCTATGTACAGGCGCGCGGCGGCCCGGGTGAAGTGAAGCTCCTCGGCGACGGTGACGAAGGCGCGCAGGAGGCGGGGGTCCAGATGGGCGGGGGTGGGCATCCGGCGAATTTACAACACGGGTGCGTCAATCGGTGGGGATCAGGTGTTGGACCCCTTGATCCACTCCGGGTGACGGTGGGGACATGCCTCGACTCGCCCTGCCCCGGCTCCCCCTGGCCCCGTACCGGCGCCTCTTCGCCCGTCCCGGCACCAGGGCCTTCACCGCCGGGAACCTGATCGCCCGCCTGCCCATGGGCATGTTCGGGGTGAGCGCGGTCGTCATGATCGCCGGGGCGCGGGGCTCGTACGCGCTGGCCGGCGCGGTCACCGCGACCGGACTGGCCGCCACGGCGCTGGCGGGGCCCTGGGTGGCGCGGCTCGTCGACCGCTACGGACAGGCCCGGGTCGCCGTGCCGGCCACGGTCGCCGCCGTGCTGGGCAGCCTGGCTCTGCTGCTGTGCGTGCGCCGGGGCGCCCCGGACTGGACCCTGTTCGCCGCGTACGCCGCCACCGCCACCACCCCCAACGTCGGCGGTCTGTCCCGTGCCCGCTGGGCCCATCTGCTGCGCGACGACCCCGGGGCCCTGCACACCGCGAACTCCTTCGAGCAGGCCGCCGACGAGCTGTGCTTCATGCTCGGCCCGGTCCTGGCGTCCTTCCTGACCGGGACGCTGTTCCCGGAGGCGGGCACGCTCGTGGGCGCCGCGCTGCTGCTGACCGGCATGTTCCTGTTCACCGCCCAGCGGGCCACCGAACCGCCGCCCAGGGCGCTCACGAGGGCGGCGTCACCGCTGCGCACTCCGGGCATCCCGCCGCTGCTGGCCTGCTTCGTGGCCACCGGCGCGGTGTTCGGCTCGATGGAGGTCGTCACGATCGCCTACGCGGACGCGCAGGGCCACCGCTCCGCGGCGGGTGCCGTGCTGGCGCTCCAGGCGGCGGGGTCCTGCGCTGCGGGCCTGATGTACGGGGCACTGAAGCCGGCCGGACCGCGGCTGTCCAGGTGTCTGCTCGCGATGACCGCGCTGATGTCCCTGCCGCTGCTGGCCGCGCGCACGACGGGCTCCCTCTGGGTGCTGGCCGCCGCCCTGCTCGCGGCGGGCATGGCGACGGCGCCGACGATGGTGACCGCGATGACCCTGGTGCAGCGGCGCACTCCCGAGGAGCGCCTGAACGAGGGCATGAGCCTGGTCGTCACCGGCCTGCTCACCGGCATAGCGTGCGGCTCGGCCGGGGGCGGCTTCCTGGCGGAGCACGCCTCCCCGGCGGCCGCCTTCGCGACACCGCTCGCGGCAGCGGCCGTGGCCCTGCTGATCAATTCGTCGACGACGGCGTTCCGTTCGACTCGTCGAACCGCTTGCGTGTCGTAGGCGCCGATTTCAGTCGCCCCCATTGACGTGCCCGCCGCCCACACCTACCTTCCCTCGTCGAAGCGCTTCGACGTCACGCATCGAACCGATTCGACGACCGGACGGACGACCGGCTCGCCGGCCGCCGCGTGACGACCGGATATCCAGCCCCGAGAACCATCCGACTCCGACTCCCCTGGAGGCACTGGATGCTGACGACACGAAGGCGCCTGGCGGCCGCGGCGGTGATCCTCTCCGGATCGCTGCTGATGACCGCCTGCGGCGGCTCGGACAGCGGCTCCTCCGACGGCACGACGCTCCGGCTCTGGCACTACGAGGGCCCGACCAGCGCGATGGGCGTCGCCTGGAACGAGGCGATCAAGGAGTTCGAGGCCGAACACCCGGGCGTGAAGGTGAAGTACGAGGAGAAGAGCTTCGAGCAGATCCAGAAGACGGCGCAGATGGTCCTGAACTCCTCCGACGCGCCCGACATCATGGAGTACAACAAGGGCAACGCGACGGCGGGTCTGCTCTCCCAGCAGGGCCTGCTCACCGATCTGACCGCCGAGGCGGCGAAACGCGGCTGGGACAAGAAGCTGAGCGCCGGTGTGCGCACGACCAGCCAGTACGACACCGACGGCGTGATGGGCTCCGGCAAGTGGTACGGAGTGCCCAACTACGCCGAGTACACGATGGTCTACTACAACAAGGACCTGTTCAGGAAGTACGGGATCGCCGAGCCGAAGTCGCTCGGCGATCTGACCGCCGCCATGGACGAGTTCGTACGGCACAAGGTCACCCCGCTGGCGAACGCGGGCGCCGAGTACATGGCCCAGCAGTATCTGTACCAGCTCGCCCTGTCCCGGGCGGACCGCTCCTGGGTCGACAAGTACGAGCTGTACAAGGGAAAGACCGACTTCCACGACCAGGCCTGGACCTACGCGGCCACCACCTTCGCCGACTGGGTGAAGAAGGGTTACATCGCCAGGACGTCCAGTGGCACCAAGGCCGAGGAGGCGGGCGTCTCCTTCATCCAGGGCAAGGCGCCCATCCTGTTCTCCGGCAGCTGGTGGTACGGACGCTTCCAGTCGGAGGCCAAGTTCGACTGGGGCACCTTCCTGTGGCCGGACTCGAACCTGGCCCCCGGCTCGGGCGGCAACCTCTGGGTGGTCCCCAAGAACTCCAGGAACAAGGAGCTGGCCTACGACTTCATCGACATCACCATGTCGAAGAAGATCCAGAACCTGCTGGGCAACAAGGGCGGAGTCCCGGTCGCCGCCGACGCGAACGCCATCACCGACCCCAGGTCCAAGGAGCTCATCGCCAACTTCAACACCCTGTCGGGCAGGGACGGCCTGGCCTTCTACCCGGACTGGCCGGTCGCCGGTTTCTACGACGTCCTCGTCTCCGAGACCCAGAAGCTGATCACGGGGAGCGAGAAGCCGGACGCCTATCTGAACGCCCTGCAGAAGGCGTACGACAAGGGTGCCAAGCGGCAATGACGGTGACCGTCGAACGCGACGGGCGGGTGACCGGAAAGCAGGACCGTGCCGGACGCCCGCCCCGCCGCCACCGCGACAGCTACGCGCTGTTCCTGCTCCCGGGGATCCTCGCCTTCCTGGCCGTCGTCATCGTCCCGTTCCTGATGAACACGGCCGTGAGCCTCACCGAGTGGCAGGGGGTGGGCAGCCCGAAGTGGACCGGGCTCGCCAACTACCGGGAGCTGATGGACGACTCCGAGTTCTGGGCGTCCTTCCGGCACAGCCTGTTCATGGTCGTCGCGATGGCGGCGATCCCCACGGCCCTCGGACTGGTTCTGGCCGCCGCGCTGTTCGACTTCGTCGGCAAGCACTTCGGCGCCCGGCTCGCGGCGGTCCTGCGCGCCTGCTTCTACCTCCCGCAGGTGCTGCCGATCGCGGTGGCGGGCATCGTCTGGAGCTGGATCCTGGCCCCGGGCAACGGCGCGCTCGACGCGCTCCTGAAGGCGGTGGGTCTCGGCTCCTGGCAGCAGGACTGGCTCGGCGACCCCGACATCGCGCTGTACAGCGTCATGGGCGTGATGGTCTGGGTGCAGATCGGCTTCCCGCTCGTCGTCTTCATGGCGGGTCTGCAACGCGTGGACCCGCAGCTGTACGAGGCGGCCGAGCTGGACGGGGCCGGCTGGTGGCGTCGCTTCCTGCACATCACGCTGCCGCAGATCCGTCCGGAGATCTATGTCGTCCTGACCTGGTGCACGATCGCCGCGCTGAAGGTGTTCGGCGCGGTCTACGTCCTGACGAAGGGCGGCCCCGGCGGCGCCACCGACGTCCCCTCCTACTTCTCCTTCACCACGTTCTTCGAGAAGACCCAGGTCGGCTACGGCTCCGCGATCTCCACCGTCCTCACCGTGATCATCCTCGCCCTCGCGCTCATCGGTCTGAAGCTCCAGACCCGGGCGGAGGACGCGGAGGAAGGCGCCCGGACATGACCCCGATACGACGCTACCCCGTCCTGGTGGCCCTGTGCCTGGCCGCCCTGTTCATGGTCGTCCCGTTCCTGATCGTCGCGGTGAACGCGGTCAAGTCGCCCGCGGAGTACTCCCAGAACGGCCCGCTGAGCCTGCCCAGGGGCCTCTACCTGGACGGCCTGAAGGACTTCTGGCAGCGCGTCGACTACAGCCAGAAGCTCGTCAACTCGGTCCTGATCAGCGGCTCGGTGGCCGTGCTCGCGGTCGTGCTGTCGGTGCTGAACGCGTACGCGATCGGCATCGGCCGGATCAGGGGCCGCGCCTGGGTGCTGGCCTTCTTCGTCCTGGCGAACATGCTGCCGCAGGAGGCGCTGGTCTACCCGGTCTACTACCTGAGCAAGCAGGCGGGCCTGTACGACACCAGGCTCAGCGTGATCATCGTGTTCACGGTGATCCAGGCGGCCTTCGGCACCTACCTGCTGTCCTCCGTGCTGGGGCAGTTCCCCCGCGAGATCATCGAGGCGGCCCGGATCGACGGCGCGAACAAGTGGCAGGTCCTGTGGCGGATCGTGGTCCCCGTCAGCCGGCCCACTCTCGGCGTGCTCCTGGTCTTCTTCTTCATCTGGACCTGGAACGAGTTCCTGCTCCCGCTGGTCATGCTGATCTCCAACGACAACCAGACCGTGTCGGTGGCCCTCGGCGTCCTCCAGGGCCAGCGCCTGATGGACGCCACGATGACGAACGCTGCGGCCCTCCTCGGCGTGCTCCCGGCCATCGTCTTCTTCCTCGTCTTCCAGCGGACGCTGACCCGCGGCATCGCCGTGGGCGCGGTCAAGTAAGGGGAGCCCACGTGAAGTTCACCGACGGCTACTGGCTGCTGCGCGACGGCGTCACCGCGGCCCACCCGGTCGAGGTCCTCGATGTCAGCGCCGAGGACGGCGTGCTGGAGATCCACGCGCCGACCCGGCCCATCCGCCACCGCGGCGACCTGCTGAAGGGACCGGTCGTGACGATCAGCGCGCACGCCCCGATGCCCGACGTCATCGGCGTCACCTTCACCCACTTCGAGGGCGAGCAGCCGCGGGGCCCGGAGTTCGAGGTCGCGGAGGAAGGGGTCGCGCCGCAGGTCTCGTACGACGACGAGACCGCGACCCTCACCTCCGGCGCACTGTCCCTGAAGATCGCCCGCACGGGCCCCTGGCACCTCGAGTTCCTCGCGGGGGGCCGCACGCTCACCTCCAGCGGTCCCAAGGGCATGGGCATCATGCGGGACGCCGAGGGGGGTCACTACCTGCGGGAGCAGCTGGCGCTGCGGGTCGGCACGTCCGTCTACGGCCTCGGCGAGCGCTTCGGCCCGCTGGTCAGGAACGGCCAGGTCGTCGACATCTGGAACGCCGACGGCGGCACGGCAACCGAGCAGGCCTACAAGAACGTGCCCTTCTATCTGACGGACGCGGGCTACGGCGTCTTCGTCGACCATCCGGGCAAGGTGTCCTTCGAGGTCGGTTCGGAGGCCGTCTCACGGGTCCAGTTCAGCGTCGAGTCACAGCAGTTGACGTACTACGTGATCCACGGGCCGTCTCCGAAGGAGATCCTGCGCAAGTACACCGCCCTCACCGGGCGTCCGGCCCTGCCGCCCGCCTGGTCGTTCGGCCTGTGGCTGTCGACGTCCTTCACCACCTCCTACGACGAGGAGACGGTCACCTCCTTCATCGAGGGCATGCGGGAGCGTGAACTGCCGCTGTCCGTCTTCCACTTCGACTGCTTCTGGATGCGGGAGTTCAACTGGTGCGACTTCCGGTGGGACCCGCGCGTCTTCCCGGACCCGGAGGGGATGCTGGCCCGGCTGAAGGCGAGGGGTCTCCACGTCAGCGTCTGGATCAACCCGTACATCGCTCAGCGCTCGCCCCTGTTCGCCGAGGGAAAGGAGCTCGGGCACCTGCTGCGGCGGCCGGACGGCAGCGTCTGGCAGTGGGACCTGTGGCAGCCGGGCATGGCACTGGTCGACTTCACCAGCCCGGCCGCCCGCGACTGGTACGCCTCGAAGCTGGAGGCGCTGCTCGCGCAGGGCGTGGACTGCTTCAAGACCGACTTCGGGGAGCGAGTGCCCGTCGACGTGGCATGGGCCGACGGCTCCGATCCCGAGCGGATGCACAACTACTACACCCACCTCTACAACCGCACCGTGTTCGACGTGCTGCGCAAGCACCGGGGCGAAGGCGAGGCCGTCGTGTTCGCGCGGTCGGCGACCAGCGGCAGCCAGCGGTTCCCCGTGCACTGGGGCGGCGACTGCGAGGCGACGTACGAGTCGATGGCCGAGTCGCTGCGGGGCGGGCTGTCGCTCGGCCTGTCCGGGTTCGGCTTCTGGAGCCATGACATCGGCGGCTTCGAGGGGACGCCGACACCTGCGCTGTTCAAGCGGTGGCTGGCCTTCGGTCTGCTGTCCTCGCACAGTCGGCTGCACGGATCCTCGTCGTACCGCGTCCCGTGGCTCTTCGACGAGGAGTCCGTGGACGTGCTCCGGCTGTTCACCCGGCTGAAGCTGAGCCTGATGCCCTACCTGTACGAAGCCGCCCGCGCCGCCCGCGCCGAGGGTACACCGGTGATGCGGGCCATGGTCCTGGAGTTCCCGGACGACCCCGGGTGCGCGCATCTGGAGCGGCAGTACATGCTCGGGCCGGACCTGCTGGTCGCGCCCGTGTTCAGCGACGAGGGGGACGTCACCTATTACGTGCCCGAGGGGACCTGGACCCACTTCCTGAGCGGGCGGACCGTGACCGGGCCGCGCTGGGTACGCGAGCGCCACGGGTTCTCCAGCGTGCCGCTCCTCGTCCGGCCGGGGGCGGTGGTTCCGGTGGGGGCGGTGGCGGACCGGCCCGACTATCCGTACGCGGACGGGGTGACCCTGCGGGCGTACGGGCTGGAGCGGGGCGCCCGGGTGACCGTGCCGGTCGGGGAGGTGACCTTCACCGTCGTACGCGAGGGGGACACACTGCGGGCCTCCTGCGCGGACCCGTCCGCGCCGTGGGCGCTGGCGGCCGGGGAGCGCATCGCACGGGCGCGGGCCGGGACCGGCTTCCTCACGCTGGAGCTGGAGCAGCAGTGATGGTGAAGATCACCGATGTGGCCCGGCACGCCGGGGTCTCCCCCAGCACGGTCTCCTACGCCCTGAGCGGCAAGCGCCCGATCTCGGAGGAGACCCGGCAGCGCATCGAGGCGTCCATCCGCGAGCTGGGCTACCGGCCGCACGCCGGCGCGCGGGCCCTGGCGAGCAGCCGCTCGAACGTGCTGGCGCTGGTGATCCCCCTGCGGACCGGCATCCACGTGCCGGTCGTCATGCAGTTCGCGGTGTCGGTCGTGACCACCGCCCGCCGTCACGACCACGACGTGCTGCTGCTCACCCAGGAGGAGGGCGAGGAGGGGCTGCGGCGGGTGGCGGACACGGCGCTGGTGGACGGGCTGATCGTGATGGACGTACAACTCCGCGATCCCCGGCTGCCGTTGCTGCGCTCGCTGGAGCGGCCGTCCGTGATGATCGGGTTCCCGCTGGAGCCGGACGGCCTGACCTGCGTCGACCTGGACTTCAAGGCGGCCGGTGAACTGTGCGTGGAGCGCCTGGCGGGGCTCGGCCACCGGGTCGTGGCGCTCATCGGGTCGCCGCCCGAGGTGTACGTACGGGAGACGGCGTTCGCCCAGCGGGTGGTCCAGGGCTTCACGGCCGCCGCCGCCCGCAACGGGCTCGCCTCCTCCGTCCACCCCTGCGAGGCCACTCCCGCCGCCGCCCGCCGGATCGCCGAGCAGCTGCTGCGCGAGCAGCCCGCGCTGACCGGGGTCGTCGTGCACAACGAGGCGGTCCTGGAGCCGCTGATCGAGACCTTCGAGCACCTCGGGCTGCGGGTCCCCGCCGACCTTTCGGTCACCGCGATCTGCCCCGGCGAACTCGCCGCCGCCCTCCGCGTCCCCGTCACCACGGTCGCCCTGCCCTCCGCCGAGCTCGGCGGGCGGGCGGTGGAGCTGCTGATTGCCGGGCTGGGCGGCACGGAGGTACCCGGGGCGACGCTGCTCGCGCCCCGGCTCACGGAGCGCGCGAGCACCGCACCCCGCAACGCTCCCTGAAGTCCCGTCCGCGCGGCCGACGAGCCCGAGGACAGGGTACGGCCGTGGCGGCGGCGTCGGACGGGTCGGATCGCCGTACGACTGGACGCCAAGGGTGTGCGCCCGTCGGCTTTCACGCTGAGCCGGCCACGAGAACGACAAAGGCCCCGGCGCTCCAGAGCGTCGGGGCCTCGGCCACATGGGATGAGTGGAGATGGCGGGAATCGAACCCGCGTCCAACGGTGCGGAACCAGGGCTTCTCCGTGTGCAGTTCGCTGTGATTTTCTCGGCCCCGGCGATCACGCGAACAAGTCGCCGACGGGCCCAGTCACTGTTGGATTTCCCTCTTCACCCCGTGACCGAGATCAAGGTTTAGTCCCCTAGCTGATGCCAGGATCCGGGTCGGGAACACCCCCGGGCTGACACTCCCATTAGTGAGAGTTTCGCGAGTCGCTACTTAATCAGGCAGCGAGAGCAAAACGCTCGGGAGAATCGCTCTTAACAGTGGCGATTATTTTTTTCGGCCTGTGGTTTACGAGATCATGGCCGCTTCCTCGACACGCTTCCCCTGCTTCGACAGCCGCTGTCGAAACCGATCATCCCCATGTTGATTTTTCAATGAGCCCACCGGGTGTTCGCCCGGTGTTGGTGTCATCGTACGTGACCAACGCACGCGGATGCCACCGTATTCCCCCCGCTGTCGGGCGCCCTGCCGTCAGCCGCCCCGCTGCCTGCGCTTCGCCGCCGCGATGGCGCGCCCCGCCTCCCGGCGGTCCTGCTGCTCGCGGAGCGTCTGCCGCTTGTCGTACTCCTTCTTGCCTCGCGCGAGGGCGATCTCGGCCTTCGCGCGGCCGTCCTTGAAGTACAGGGCGAGGGGCACGATCGTGTGACCCGTCTCCTGGGCCTTGACCTGCAGCTTGTCGATCTCCTCCCGGTGCAGCAGCAGCTTGCGCTTGCGGCGCACCGAGTGGTTGGTCCAGGTGCCCTGGCTGTACTCGGGGATGTGGGCGTTGTGCAGCCACGCCTCGTTCCCGTCGATCTGCACGAAGCCGTCGACCAGCGAGGCCCGGCCCTGCCGCAGCGACTTCACCTCGGTGCCGCTCAGGACGAGACCCGCCTCGTAGGTGTCGATGATGGCGTAGTCGTGCCGGGCCTTCTTGTTCTGCGCGACGATCTTGCGCTTGCCGCCCTTCTCGCCGTCCCTGGCTTTGGCGGCCGTCCCCTGCTGCTTCTGCTGGGACTCTTTCGGTACGTACATTCCCTTGCTCATAGTGCCGTCCATTTTCGCACTACGGAGGGGGTGTGAGGGAAGCCGATTTGACCCGGGGCTACGGCGGATCGCCCAGACCGCTGAGGACGGTCTCCGCCCGCTCCAGCGGTTCGGCGCCGGACTCCAGGTCGGGGGTGATGCCCCGGCCGTCGACGGCGTGGCCGGAGGGGGTGCGGTAGTGGCCGACGGTCAGCTCGGCGACGGAGCCGTCCGGGAGCCGGGTCGGCATCTGGATCGAGCCCTTGCCGAAGGTGCGGGAGCCCACGACGACCGCGCGGCCGCGGTCCTGGAGGGCGCCGGTGAGCATCTCGGCCGCGCTCATCGTCCCGCCGTCGACGAGCGCGACCAGGGGTCTGGCGGTGTCGCCGCCGGCATCGGCGTGCATGGCGCGCTGCTCGCCCTCGACGTCGTAGGTGGCGACCAGGCCGCCGTCGAGGAAGGCGGAGGCGGCGGTGACGGCCTCGGTGACCAGGCCGCCGGAGTTGCCGCGCAGGTCGAGGATGATCCCGGCGCCGGCCGGGGCCTGCCGTACGGCGGTGCGGACGACATCGCCGGACCCCTTGGTGAAGGCGGCGATCCTGATGACGGTGGCGCCGCCGGGGAGCCTGCGGACGGTGACGGAGTCGGTGGACAGGCGGGCCCGGTGCAGTGTCCGGCTCCAAGAGCGCGTGCCGCGTTCCAGGCCTAGGCGGACGGCGGTGCCCGCGGCGGCGTCCTGGGCGTCACCGCGCAGTAAGGAGACGACCTCCGTGACGGGACGGCCGTCGACTCTCTCGCCGTCGACGCTGCGCAGCCGGTCGCCCCTGCGGATCCCCGCGGTGGACGCGGGCGACCCGGACTGCACCCGGGTCACCTCGATACGTCCGTCGCGCTCGCGCCTCGCCCACAGGCCGACGCCGGTGTACTCGCCGTCGAGGGCCTCCTGGAACTCCTCGTACTCGCCCTCGGAGTAGACCGCACCCCAGCGGTCCCCGCTGCGGCTCACGGCCCGCTCGGCGGCCTCCATGGGGGACTTGCCGTCGGCCGCGGCGTCGGCCGCGGCCTTCTCCACGGCGTCGTGGCGGGTGGCAGCACGGGCCGCGCCCCGCGCGGTCGCGCGGTCCGGGTGGCCGGAGTCCGGGAAGGAACCGGTCGCGGCGCCGGTGACCAGTACACCGGCGAAGACCAATGTCAGAGCCGCCCCGCGGCCGACGCGGCGGGGCTGACAGAACAGGTCACGGCCTGACATGCGGGTGAGTCTAGGACAACGCGAAGGGCCGCACGGTCCGTTGACCGTACGGCCCTCTTGGCATGCGTCACACCTTCAGGTACTTGCGCAGAGCGAAGAACGCGGCAAGCGCGGGCATCAGCACACTTGTGGCGAGGATCAGCGGGAGCTTGGTCAACACGGCGTCCCAGCCGACGAAGTTGATCAGGTTGAGCTTCGAGGACAGGGCCATGCCGTGGTCGATGGTGAAGTAGCGCCCCACCACCAGGAAGACGCAGGCCAGACCGCCGCCGATGAGACCGGCGACCGCGGCCTCCATGATGAACGGCGCCTGGATGTAGAAGCCGGAGGCCCCGACCAGCCGCATGATCCCGGTCTCACGCCTACGGCTGAACGCCGAGACACGCACCGTGTTGACGATCAGCAGCAGCGCGACGACCAGCATGAGCGCCATCACACCGAGCGCCGCCCGGTTCATCAGGTTCAGCAGCCCGAAGAGGTTGTCCAGGATCCCCTTCTGGTCCTGTACCGACTGCACACCGTCACGCCCGTCGAAGGCGGTCGCGATCACCTGGTACTTCTGCGGGTCCTTGAGCTTGATCCGGTACGACTCCTGCATCTGGTCCGGCGTGAGGGAGCTGGCCAGCGGGGAGTCGCCGAACTGCTCCTTGTAGTGCTTATAAGCCTGGTCCTGCGACTCGTAGGAGATCTTCTCGACGACCGACATCTTGTGCAGGTCGCCGAGGATCTGCTTCTTCTGGTCCTCGGTCACCGCGCCCTTGGCGCAGTTGGGGTCCGACTCGGCGTCGCTCTTGTTGCAGAGGAAGATCGAGACGTTGACCTTGTCGTACCAGTAGCCCTTCATCGTGCTCACCTGGTCGCTCATCAGCAGCGAACCGCCGAACAGGGCCAGGGACAGGGCGACGGAGACGATGACGGCGAAGGTCATCGTCAGATTGCGGCGGAGACCGACACCGATCTCCGACAGAACGAACTGGGCGCGCATGGCGTCTGGTTAAGCCTTTCCGTCGTGGATCGTCAGTGCTGGTAGCCGTAGACGCCGCGGGCCTGGTCGCGGACGAGGCGGCCCTTCTCCAGCTCGATGACGCGCTTGCGCATCTGGTCCACGATGTTCTGGTCGTGCGTCGCCATCACCACGGTGGTGCCCGTCCGGTTGATCCGGTCGAGCAGTTTCATGATGCCGACGGAGGTCTGCGGGTCGAGGTTGCCGGTGGGCTCGTCGGCGATCAGCAGCTTGGGCCGGTTGAGAAGGCCCGCGCGATGGCGACGCGCTGCTGCTCACCGCCGGACAGCTCGCCCGGCATGCGCTCCTCCTTGCCGCCGAGCCCGACGAGGTCGAGCACCTGGGGCACGGACTTGCGGATCTCGCCGCGGGACTTGCCGATCACCTCCTGCGCGAAGGCCACGTTCTCGGCGACCGTCTTGTTGGGCAGGAGCCGGAAGTCCTGGAACACGGTCCCCAGCTGGCGGCGCATCTGCGGCACCTTCCAGTTGGAGAGGCGGGCGAGGTCCTTGCCCAGCACGTGCACCTGTCCGTGGCTGCACCGCTCCTCGCGGAGGATCAGCCGCAGGAAGGTGGACTTTCCGGAGCCGGAGGACCCCACGAGGAAGACGAACTCGCCCTTCTCCACTTCCAGGGACACATCCCTGAGTGCGGGGCGGGTCTGCTTGGGGTAGACCTTGGAGACGTTGTCGAATCGGATCACGGATGCACCACGGGTCGCCGGGGGTAGATGAGCGTGACCATACGCGAACCAGGTGCGCGAGTGCAGTCGCCAGTCAGGGTTGCGTGAGGGTTGTGCGCTTTTGTGCCGGGCAGCAGTCCCCGGACGACCGCGCCCTTTCCTTTGGAACCTGGCACAGTGGAGGGGGAACGTTCTCGTTCCGGGAAGCGTTGTGTATGTGATGGCCGGTGCAAGGAGGGCGAGCGCATGACGTACGACCGGTTGGTGTGCGCGAACTGCGCGGCGCCCGTGAACGAGGGCCGGTGCCCCGTGTGCCGCGCCAACCGCGAGCGGCTGCAGCAGGAGAACTTCCTCGCGGGCCTTAACCCGATGGCGCTGATCGCGCTGCTCGCGGTGCTGATCGCCGCGGTGGCGCTGCTGGCACACCAGACCGCGTAGGACCGCCACAGAACGGCCGAATTGGGCCGCGGGCGGTAGACCAGCGGCGCAGCGCCCGCGAACGCTGTATGTAGAAGAGAGCGCGCCCGCGCT